>CAZFAN010000022.1:0-8703 GCA_964516525.1 uncultured Candidatus Saccharibacteria bacterium
CAATTAGATTTAAAAACATTTTAAATTTTAGTTATGATAAAAGAACATGGGAAGCAATATGCACGAACGCTTATCGTATCGAATCGGTATCTTACGAACGTATATCTTATGAATTAAATCAAATGTTAGCTTGCGCCAATAGATCTAATGCATTGTTGGATTTATCAAAGTCTGGCATATTGGCTTATATTTTGCCAGAAATAGATAAAATGAAAGGCGTACCACAACCAAAAGAATTTCATAAAGAAGGTGATGTATTTACTCATACCATTATGGCCTTAAAATCTCTTCCGGACAATGCTCCATTATATTTGGTATGGGCTGTGCTTTTACACGATGTTGGTAAGGTGGCAACACTTACGATTCCTAAAAATAATGAAAATGATCGCATAAGGTTTAATAAACATGCTTATTATTCCGCTGGTATTGCGGCAAAAATATGTCGTAGATTAAAATTTCCTAATACTGAGCGAGAAATTATTGTTTGGTTGGTTAAAAATCATATGACCATTGGAGATGTTGAAAAAATGAACGTTGCTAAAAGACGAAGATTTATGCTTGATTACCGTATACCTGCGTTGTTACAACTTCATAAAGCTGATGCCTCGGGTATTGTTCCAAAAGATCTGTCAATGTATAAGAATTTGATTGAATATTATAATGATGCTAAGGATTTTGTGAAAAGACAAGCTGCCTCAGAATATAATCCACTTTTAACGGGTAAAGATATTATTTCAAATTTTAATATTTCACAAGGGCCTATAATAGGTGAAATTTTATCTTTTGTTGAAGAAGCACACTTAAATGAAAAAATAAAAACAAAAAAAGAAGCAATTGACTATATAAAAAATTACTTTAAATTTTATTAATACACCTAGTAAAATTTTTATTTTATGATATAATGTTATTGTTTAATAATTAATATTAAATAATAATCATTGGAGATAATATGGCAGTACCAAAAAAACGAATGACAAGTACAAGAACAGGAAATCGTCGTTCGCATTTAGCATTAAAAAAACAAATTTTAAGTCCATGTGCTAAATGTAACGAATCTAAAATACCGCATACCGTTTGCCCAACATGCGGAACATATGATGATGTTCAAGTAATTGATTTTACGAAAAAAGACAAAAAAAATAGTTCTAAATAAAGGAGTAAAAATGCCTAATCGGCATCTATCTAGAATAATTATAATGCAAACTCTTTATGAGTGGGATTTTAAATCTGATAAAATTCAGGCTTTGGAAATTGCAAAAAGAAATATAAAGAATTTTATTGAAGATTGTGACGAAAAATTTATTTTAAATAATGTTTCTGGAATAATTGAAAATGTTGATAAAATTGATAAAATAATTACTGAAGCTGCTCCTGAATGGCCAATTGATCAAATTGGGGTAATAGATAAAACTATTTTGCGTGCTGCAATATATGAATTAATGTTTGATAAAGAAATTCCTCCGAAAGTAGTGATTAATGAGTCTGTTGAACTAGCCAAATCTTATGGAAGTGAAAGTTCATCAAAATTTATTAATGGTGTTTTAGGAACATTATTTAAAAATGACCCACGCTATCAGAGCGAAGGCAAAAAAGAAGATGAAGATGTAAATATGATTGATTTAATAAATAATAGTAAAGACAATGAATAATATTGAAGATCTTAAAAAGATTGAAACAATAATTAGTGTTAAGTTTACTAATTATGAATTATTACAGCAGGTATTCATTCATCGTTCGTATCTTAATGAACATAAAGATTCCGGACTTAATCATAATGAAAGATTGGAATTTTTAGGAGATGCAGTTTTAGAATTAGTTGTTACAGAATATTTATACAAGAATTTTAAGGAGCCGGAAGGAGTACTTACAAATTGGCGTAGTGCTTTAGTGCGTGGGGTTAGTCTATCTGAGCTAGCAGAAAAAATAAATATTGATAAATATATGTTGCTGTCAAAAGGAGAAAGCAAAAGTACTGGCAAGGGTAGAAGATTAATATTAGCGAACGCTATTGAGGCTTTAATAGGCGCTATATATTTAGATCAGGGCTATGAAGTAGCGAGTAAATTTATTAACAATTTTTTAATTATTAAATTAGAAGAAATAATTAAAAATCAAAGCTATATTGATTCAAAAAGTAAGTTCCAAGAACTTGCGCAAGAAAAGTATGCAATTACTCCTCACTATGAGTTAATATCAGAATCTGGGCCAGATCATGACAAACATTTTGTTGTTGGTGTATATATACTAGAACGTAAATTAGGAGAGGGTAGTGGATCTTCGAAGCAATCTGCTGAGCAAGATGCGGCTAAGAATGCTTTATCAGGTATAGATCAATTGCAATAAGTTCTTATTTTTTCGTATATTTTAATTTGTTCTAATTTTAAATAATCATTAGGTAAATATTGCGATGGTAATACTGGATCCTGTTTACAAATCTTTGCGTATTCATATACTAAATATCGAGCATTGATTTGGTTCTTTTTGGTACTAGATAAAAAAGTATTGGCTTTTTTTATAAATATTAAATATTGATCGATGACTGTTTGCAAGTTCCATGAAGTCTGTTTGATTAATTTGTTTAAATCCTCTTGACTTAGTGTTGCTTTAAAAATTAGAACTTTATTATTAATTTTTAAATCTTTTATGAGATTATTAAGACTCTTTATATTAATATTTAATCCAATCCAAACGGTATTATGCAATCTTCCGAATCCGTTATTGTATAAGTACGATCTCATAATGTCACGGTTGATCCGTTCTTTTTCTGGAATATTAAACATAACGAAGTAAGCATTTTTATAATTATCTCTCTCGTTAAATTTGTTTGTACAAGATAGAATTTCAGTGTTTAAATCTTCACCGGTTTGTGTAATTTGATAATATCCTTTGTTATCTTTGGTAATTAATCCTTTTGAAATTATTCTACCAAGACTTGCAGAAATAATTTGTTTACTAAAAGTTGGTAGATCTACTCGAATCTCGTCTATATTTTTATTATTTCCGTCGTCTAAAACAACTAGTAAATTATCAATTATGGACATAACTTATTCAATTTATTATTATTACGTACGTATCTATAATAAATAAAATAAGTTTTAAAGTCAATAATTATTTCCAAGTATAATTATTAAATCCCCATTCAAATAATCTTTTTGTTTCTTTGGCGCTAGCATCAGCACTATCTTCGTTCGTATTAAGTATCACAGATATTAATGTGTGTCCATTTTTTTGAGCTGCTGCAACTAAGCAGTGACCAGCATCTGGTGTGTATCCAGTTTTTCCAGCCAAAGTTGGTTCATAGTAAAATAATTCATTAGGTAAAACTAATCTATTTGAATTATCCATTGGATGTGATACTTTTCCGTCGATAGATTGAGCCGTATAATTTACTAAAGTAGCAATATCTTTTAACTCTTTATTTTTAAATGCATATGAAGATATTAATGCCATATCATGTGCTGTTGATAATCCTGTGTCGTCAAGTCCGGCAGGATCTTTAAAATGAGTATTTGTTGCGCCTAAATATATTGCTTTTTCGTTCATTTTTTCAATAAAGGTTGAATATCCCATATGCTCAGCAAGAGCATAAGCTGCTTCGTTACTAGACATTAATAATAAGCAATGTAATAGTTCTTTAACGGTTATCTTTTCTCCAACAATAAATCCTGTATATGATCCAATTTGTTGTTGTGCTTCTTGACTAATAGTAACAATGTCATCCATTTTGTAGTTTTCAAAAACAATAATCGATGTCATAATTTTGGTCGTCGAAGCAATTGGAACTGCTGTGTTTGCATTTTCTTCCGCTAAAAAATTTCCGGAGTCAATATCTAGTAATGAAAATGAACTGGCACAAATAAGATTGTTTGCATCAATAAAACCCTCTTTTTTTGTTGGAATTTTATTTATATTTTTTATAAAAGAAAAATCATTATTGCTACTGACAGCGGATTTAACCTGACCGACATTATGAGCTTTGTTTTTATTGGATTTGTTGCACGAAAAATTAATAATTATTATTGCAATTATTAAAATAAATATTAATATAATTAGTATTTTTTCTTTCATGAACCTCCTAGTATATGAGTTATTAGCGAAATTTTGCTTTGTACTGTTTTTCAATTTCTGAAACTATTTCTTTGCTCACCTTATCAACTTCTTCTTGGTTGAGTGGCCCAGATAAATCTTGCATCCAAATATGATACGCAATATTTTTTTTGCCCAAACCAAATTTGTCTGAAGAAAATTCATCAAATAATTCAACAAAAAATATTTTTGGTGACATATTATATATAGTTGATTTTACATGATCGGTATCAATCTGATTGTCAACAATAAATGCCAAATCTCTAATAGTCGGTGGAAATTGAGATATTTTTTTGTATTTTATTATTGGGAAATTATTTTCATATATTTGTGAATTAATTTTCAGATCGTCTAATTTTATAGTAAAATAGTTGACCTGTTTTCGTATTTTTAAATAATTCAACACTTTTTGTTCTATTTGTTGAGCTTTTATATCTATTCCTAGTAAATTTATCGCTTGCATTATTTGATTTCTATTTTTTCCAATTGATGCTACTCCTAATTCCCAATATTCTGATTGATCATGAAAAACTTTTCCTATCTCAAAAACATTAATTTCTGGGACCCATGGATTTTTCGCAATACACGTTAGCAATGATGATATAATTGACGGGCGTAAATATTTATTTTCTGGGGCAACTGAATTTAATACTTCACGACAGTTTTTTAAATCATTACCTAATAAAGTCAATAATTTTTCATCTGCGAAAGAGTAAGAATATATTTCATTAAAACCAAGTTCTACTAATAAATCTTTGATATATTCTTTTTTAATAAATTCATTATTTGGATTGCTTGTAGTTATATCTAATTGCTTTTTTGCAATATTATTGTATCCATACACTCGAGCTACTTCTTCGGCAATATCTTGATATATTTTCAAGTCAAATGCTCGATAGCTTGGTATAGATGCCTGATTGTTATCGTATTTGATATTTAATCTAGTTAATAACTCTTTAATTGTTTTGTCTTCTAAAGATGTACCAAGAATTTTATTAATTTGACTAGAATTGATTGCAATTTTTTTTGTTTTCGTACTAATGCTAATTTTGTCGGTTATTCGTGAGTTTAGAGTTTTTTTACAAGAAAGATTAATTAGATGTGTGGCATAGTTTAATGTGTCAATAGTTCCTGAAACATCTACGCCTCTTTCAAAGCGATATGACGCATCGGTAGTGTGGTGTAGACGTTTCGAAGTTCGACGAATTAGAGCTTGGTTAAATATTGCAGCTTCAAGCACAACAGTCGTAGTGTTTTGATCAATTTCTGAATTTAGACCGCCCATAATGCCAGCCAGATCGTAAATGCGCTCGCCGTCGTCAATTATAATAGAATTACTATCTAATTTTCTTTCTTTGCCATCTAAAGTGATAACATATTCTTTGTCTTTTGCTAAACGGATGTTCATAACACCGTTTTTAATTTTTTTATAGTCAAAGGCGTGTAATGGTTGCCCAGTTTCAATCATTACTAGATTTGTAATATCAACAATATTATTAATAGTTCTAAAGCCATAGCTAGTAAGTTTGTCTTGCACCCACTGAGGGGAACTTTTAATTTCTATATTATCGATAATTCTGGCGCTAAAACGAGGACATATTTCAGGTATAGAAATATTTATATGTATTTTTTTATTAAGATTATTTTCTTTAACTTCAATTAATTTTTGTTTAATGCTTATATTGTACAAAGCAGCAATTTCTCTAGAAATTCCTAAGATTGATAAACAGTCTCCTCTGTTTGCGGTAAATTTAATATCTAAAATATAATCATTATCTATTTTTGTAATATCTTCAACCTCGTGACCAAACAAGCATAAATCTTCAGCAAGTTTTTGCGGGTTTACTTTTAAATTTATATATTCTTTTAACCAGTTATAAGATATTTTCATATTATGAGAATTGTTTTAAACTTCTTAAATCTTGTGAATGAAATACTCTAATGTTGTCAATTTTATATTTTTGCATAGCAAATCTGTCTATTCCTGTTCCCCACATTATTCCTTGCCATTTTTCTGGGTCTATACCCATATTTTTTAAAACAATTGGATGCGCCATGCCTGCACCTAACAATTCGCGCCATTTACCATCTTGTAGTTGAATATCCATTTCCAATCCAGGTTCAACAAAAGGGAAAAAACTAGGTCTAATGCGGGTTTTAATATTATCACCATATAAATATTTAAACCATCCAGCCAAAGTTTCGACTAAGTTTCCTAGATTAACATTTTCATCAACAACAATACCGTCTATTTGATAAAATGTGTGTTCGTGTGATTGGTCAGTTCGTTCGTTGCGATAATCTCTGCCGGGAACGACAATCCTAAAAGGAGGTTTAATATTGTTAGACTTAATAATGTGTAATTCGCTACTTGTATTATGAGTTCTTAAAACTTGTTTTTCTTTGTTGTCTGTCGCTAACCAAAATGTATCTTGCATGTCACGAGAAGGATGATCTGCAGGTACATTTAAAGAATCAAAGTTGTACCATTCGCTTTCTATCTCATTCCCTTCATAAATATCGAAACCTAAATCAATAAAATATTGTAAAGCAAAACGATTAAATATTGTTAGTGGATGATGTGATCCTTTATTTTTCATTTGTCTGACTTATGTGTTTATTATCTATAAATTTATTTTGAAAGTATAATTCTAGTAGTAATATTGCTAGTGCAAACATTATCGCATCCCACCATGTCAATACTTTTAGAGAATTTAATACCAATAGACCTATTATTACGAATGAAAGTAATCCAGCTTGTCTAATGGCGGGATAAAAATTTGCGTAAAATACTTCATTATTAGATATTTTAACTCGAAAATAAAAACCAAGCAAGGTTAGTATTCCTGTTAAAAAAATAAATAATGACAAAAAAAACATGCTAATTGTTAATACGTCTGATTCATATGGATTGGTATTAAAAATCATAAACACGCTAAACCCCAAAGAAAACAGTGTAATACAAAATAAAGCAAATAAATACGAGCGTGTTTTCATTGTTTTGAAACTTTATTTAGTAATTTTTCAATATTATTGATTTTATCTTGTTCTGTATCTAAAATAAAAATAATTTTAGGTGTTCTTCTTAAATTTATTCCTGATGCAAACTTTTTTTGAATAATATATCTTTTTTTATTTAAAACATCAAATTGTTTTTCCTGGTCTCCTTGGGCAAAATGTACATACGCAAAAGTTTCCGATAGATCTTTTGTGGTATTTACAAAATTGATAGAGACAAATTGAATTTCTTCTGCTAATTCTTTAGCAATAATCGCGCTAATTGTTTCTTTGATTAGAGAATTGATTTTTGATATTTTGTAATTAATCATAGATCTATTTTAACATATCGATAGAATATTTAAAATATAAAAAATATCTCGCTTTATACAGGCGAGATATTTATATATTTAACGTTTAGACCATTGTGGAGAGCGTCTAGCTTTACGTAAGCCTGGTTTCTTTCTTTCAACTTTTCTTGGATCTCTTTTAAGCAGTCCGTGTTTTTTTAATAGTTGTCTATAGTCTTTATCAAATTCTACCAAGGCTCTAGCTGAACCTAGATTGACAGAGTCTAATTGTCCAGTTGTTCCGCCGCCATGTACAACTACAGAAACATCAAATTTGTCTATATTATTAGTTAATGTAAGTGGTTTTAAATAATCTGCTTTATTTTTAATTTCTTTACCATTGATAACAAGTTGACCTTTTCCTGAGTGTAAACGAACCTTCGCAATAGAAGTTTTGCGTCTTCCTAAACCGTAAAAATATTTTCCTTTAAAAGTTTGATTAATTAATTCTTTATTTGTTGTCATTGATGTCTCCATTGTAAATTGTTAAATTTGCTAACCATACTTTTTGTAATCTATTTTTTGGAAGCATATTTTTTACAGCAAGTTGTAGTACTTTTGTAGGTTGTTTTGCAAATAATTGTTGATAACTTAATTCTTTAAGATTTCCTAAATATCCTGAATGTCTATAATATTTTTTATCTCTTTCTTTGTTGCCAGTTACGATAATTTTATTAACATTATAAACAACAACTTTTTGATCTCCTGATTTATTGTAAGCAAAATCAGGTTTATCTTTGCCTCTAAGAACGACACTTATTTGTGTAGCTAATCTGCCTAATATTTGTCCTGCTGCATCAATTTTAATTGTTTTATCTTCAGTTTTCATAATTATTTCTCTTTAGTTGCATTTACTATTTTTTTTGGAGCAGAAATTTCTTTTTTTGGCTCTTCTATGTTTATGAATTTACTTTTAGATAAAATAATTGTTACGGTATTTGCTCCGTCTCCAACTCTAGGTTTATTTTTAAATAGTCTAGTGTAGCCAGAAGTCGTATCTTTAAATCTAGGTCCAAGATCTTTAAGAAGTTTTTCAACAACATTTTCATTGTGCAAAAAATACGCAAGTAATGCGCGTCTATTTGTTAGGTTGTTAATTTTTGCAGTTTTGATTGCATATTCTATTAACGGTCGAACGTTCTTTGCTTTAGCCTCTGTTGTTGTTACTTTTTCGTATATTAAAACAGAAATTGCTAAGTTTTTAAGCATCTGTCTACGATTTTTATTTTTTCTGCCAAACTTTGAATTCATAATATGATTATTTTACGGT
>CAZFAN010000023.1:0-8647 GCA_964516525.1 uncultured Candidatus Saccharibacteria bacterium
TATTTCCCAAAATAATTTCCGCACCAGTATCACGTAATTCCTCTGGACTTACACCCTTTACCGAACCAACCGTTCCAACTGGCATAAAAATTGGCGTATTTACATCGCCATGCGCCGTATGCAATAAACCAATTCGCGCTTTTGATTTTGATGATTCTTTTTTTATTTCAAAATTCATATCTGTTATTATACTAAATATTTAGATAATTTTCTATTATTTATAATTCATTTTTTCTCGAGCAAGTTTGACAATTTCTTTTACAACATCTTCTTTAGTCATATTTGTATTATCTATTTTAACTGCATCATCAGTTTTTCTAAGTGGAGAAATATCTCGTTGCGTGTCTTGCTTGTCACGCAATATTATTTCTTTTTTTATATCTTGCAATGAAATATTATTATTTGTTACTTGATATTCCAAAAATCTTCTCTGTGCCCGAACATCAATAGAAGCTGTAAAAAATATTTTTAAATTAGCGTTAGGAAAAATAACACTGCCAATATCTCTACCCTCCATAACAATATTATTAAATCTTGCATAATCTCTTTGCAATTCTAATACTTCGTGTCTAACTTTTTCATGACGCGCAATCTGACTCGCACCAAGGGAAATTTCTTGATTTCTTAATTTCGCAGTTACATTATGGTCATATAAATAAACCTGTGGTAAATTATTTTCAATCGTAAAATTAATTTTAATATTTTGTGCTAATTCAACTATCTTAGCAATGTCACAATTCAAATCAAATTTTTTTTCTAAAGCTAGCATGGTAATACAACGGTATATAGCACCAGTATTTATATGTTTAAAATTAAGTTTCTGCGCAACCAATTGCGCTACTGTACTTTTCCCAGTTGCTGCTCCCCCATCAATTGCAATAACAAAATTTTCCATTGTTCTCCTTTTATAAAATATCTAATAAAATCATATAAAAAAATCTCCTGTTTTACCAGGAGATTTTTATTATTTACATTACAATAATTATTTTAATTCAACTTTAGCGCCTGCAGCTTCTAAATCACTTTTAGCTTTTTCAGCTTCTTCTTTTGGCATATCTTTTTTGATATCTTTTGGAGCTGCATCAACAAGATCTTTTGCTTCTTTAAGACCAAGTTCTGGTAAAATAGTGCGAACTGCTTTAATAACAGCAATCTTTTGTGCACCAGCGTCTGCTAAATGCAAAGTAAAACTTGTTTTTTCTTCAGCAGCAGCTTCACCAGCACCAGCAACAGGCATAGCCATTGCCATTGGCGCAGCAGCTGAAACACCGAAACGGTCTTCTAATTCTTTTACTAAATCAGCAAGTTCTAATACTGATAATTTTTCAATTTTTTCAACAATGTCTTTAAATTTTGCTGAAACTTCTTTTTTTTCTTCTTTTACTTCTTTTTCTTCTGACATATAATTCCTTTTATTTTTTGCTAAATTTTATTTAGCGATTAATTATTATTTTATATATTTATGCAATTTTATCTTTTCTTGCATTTAATACATTTACTAATCCTCTAATATTTCCGGCTAATACATTAACCATTCCAGTTAAAGGAGCTTTAATTGTATATACAACTTGAGCTTGTAATTGTTCTCTAGAAGGTAATTTTGCTAATTGTGCAACTTTTTCTGGACCATAAAATTCACCGTTAACTAATGCTCCTAAAATCTTGATTGTTTCCACTTCTTTAGCTTTATCAGCTAAAATTCTAACTGGATTTACTTCATCTTCATCATCAAATGCGGCTGCAATTTGACTATTTAAAACAATTTCATCTACTTTCAAATTGTTTTTATCCAATGCCTTACGAAGCAATGAATTTTTTGTTACACGCAATACAGCTTTATTGTCACGTAAATTTCTTCGCAATTCTTGAATACTAGAAACTTTTGTTCCAGCATATTCCGCAAATACTACTGATTTTGCGCTTGCAAGCTTAGCCTCAAGCTCCGTAAGCATTTGCTTTTTCTTGTCTTTTGTAAATGGCATATTAATTTAATTAGTTAATATTAATTATTTATCACTTGATTTGTACATCAATTTATTATAAAAAATCTGCTTTTCCGCAGATCAATAAAAATTAAAAAAATTATTTTTAATTTTCCTCAACAGGCCTGTTTAGCTTAATTCACCCTAGATGAAACCTGTAGTCTACGGAATTACTTTTATATAATAAAGTATTTTTGCGTTTTTGTCAAATAATTATACCTTTAAACACCGAGTTTTTTTCTCACAATATCAAGCATTTCTTTCATCATTACCATTTCGTCTCGTTCACCATCAATGACGTATATATCTCGTGAATTATTCGCTAATTTTTCATAAGTATCCCAAGCTTTACGTAATTTTTGTTCTGTTCGATATAGTTCGACATCATAGCTTGTCTTTCTTAATCTCATTGCGCAAATTTTAGGTGACACTTTGATCAAAAATGTAATATCTGGCGTAATAAATTCTTGATTAATTTGTTTGAGCCAATTTGTATTATCAATTTTTACCGAACCATAAGCAATTGACGAAAAAGTATATCGATCAGTAATAACAATTTTCCCATTATTTAAATTTGGAATTATTTCTTTTTTCAAATGATCCGCACGGTCTGCAGCAAATAATAGTTGTAAACATTCATCAGTTGCACTCCATTCCCCAATTATTTGCGCACGAATAAGCCCACCGATTAGTCCGCCAGTGGGCTCTTTCGTCGCGTAAACGCGATATCCTTCTTTTTTAAGTGCACCTGACAACAAACTAGCTTGTATGACAGATCCTGATCCGTCAAGCCCTTCAAAAGCTATAAACAGCCCTGAATAATTTTTTGTTGTCATATGCCTCCCTGTATAATAATATTTAAAATATTTTTCTTTAAGGGAGAGGTGTGACTGTGTCTATCTTTTAAAATTTAACTTTTACACTTGGTCCCATAGTAGCTGTTAAACTCACACCTTTGATTTGACTCTTAGGAACAATACTTAAAATCTTTTGAAAATTATCTGTTAACTTTATTGTATCATAAGATACTTTACCAATCACTTGTTGAATCATACCAGGACAAGTTTCTCTTACTTCTGTTTTTCCGCCTTCGAGTTCTTTTTTTGCTTTTTCTGGTTCAGTTGTTACTGTTCCTGATTTAGGATTTGGCATTTTGCCTTTTGGTCCAAGGATTTTAGCAATCTTGGCAATCTTAGGCATAATACTTGGTGTAGCAATCGCAACATCAAAATCAATTTTTTTGGTTTTTGCAATTTCTTCAATCATTTTTTCGTCTAAGATTACAACATTAACTTTTTTACCTGTTCCGTGTGGCAATTCAATCATTTTTCTTACTGGTTGTTGATTTTTCTTTCTTGCAATCTTTACAAGCATTTCAACAGTACCATCAAATTTGGTATATGAAGTCTTTTTAACATATTCCAAAGCTTCTTCAAGATTGTAATATTTTGTTTTGTCAAAATCTTTAGTAATTTCAGCATATTTTGCACTGCGTTTTTTAGTACGTTTGACTTTTTTTACAGCTTTTTTAGCTTTTTTTGCGTTTCCTTCTGACTTAATTTCTGCTTTAGTTGCATTTTTTGCATCGTTAATAGCATCAAGTTGTTTTTCTGCATCTTTTAATGCATCTTTTTCAGAAACTTTTTTCTCTTTTTGTTCTCCCATTTTTTCTCCTGTGTGGTTTAACGATCTTTCGATCTCCCACTATTTATATTTTTATTGTTTCTTCTTTTAGCTTAGAAGATATGTATTTTATCAATAAATTAGCGACATTGTCAATTATATTATCAATCTTTTCGCTCTCTACAGTATTAAAATTTTGCAATACATAGCTCTCAGCTGGAATATTTCTTTCATCAGTACGATTTGATCCAATCCCAACTCTTACACGCCAAAATTTTTGACCAACACAAGAAATAATTGATTTTATTCCATTGTGGCCACCATCAGCACCAGCATATCTTATACGAATTTGTCCAACATCTAGATTAAGATCATCGCAAACAACTACCACATCTTCTGGTTTAACTTTATAAAATTGCATAACTTTTTGCACTGATTCTCCAGACAAATTCATAAATGTTTGCGGTTTTACCAAAATCACTTCTTCTTCGTCAATATTTATTTTTGCTATTTCTGCATTTAATTTCTTCTCTATTTTAAATTTTATATTGTCATTTTGATTTTTGATTTTTAATATTTGATTTAATATCAAAAATCCCACATTGTGTCTTGTGTTTTCATATTCTTTCCCTGGGTTTCCAAGTCCAATAATAAATTTCATTTTTGATATTTCTTATAGTCCTGGGATATTCAAATTCAAATCTTTCATGGCTGCCTTAGTTTTCTCAGCTGCTACAGCCTGTGCACGAGAAAGCGCTTCAGCAATAGTATTTTGTAAAGTTTTTTCTAATTCATGCTTATTTTCAGGCTTTACTGCTTCTTCTGATAAATTAATTGATTTAATTTTCATCTCAGCATTAAAAACTACAGTTACCCAACCATTGTTGCTTGCTGCTTCTACTTCTGTATTTTTCAATTCTTTTTGTACTGCTCGCGCTCTCATTAACATTTTTCCTTGATCTAACATACCCATATTATTCCTTTCTTTTTGATAATTAAATTATTTTTCAATTTCATTTTGCGCATTATTTTTCAAATATTCTAACATAAACTCATCAAGCTTACCATCCAACACTCCTTGCACGTCAGCGTCTTCATGGTTTGTTCTATGGTCTTTAGCTAAAGTATATGGACACAAAACATAAGATCTAATCTGTCTCCCCCACTCTGCCGAATGATATTCTCCACGCAAAGCACGTTTTTCTTCCTCGGTTTTCGCGACTTCCAACTGTGCTAATTTTGATTTTAAAATCTTAAGAGCATTTTCTTTATTTTGTACCTGAAATCTCTCTGTTTGACAAGAAACAACTATCCCAGTTGGTTTGTGTTTTATACGAACAGCAGTTTCAACTTTATTTACATTTTGTCCGCCACAACCACCGGATCTGAATGTACCAACCTCCAAATCAGCATCATTAATTATAATATTGGTATCATTGGCAATTTCTGGTATCACATCAACTAATGCAAATGAAGTATGACGAGCTTTATCAGCATCAAATGGAGAAATCCTTACCAGTCGATGCACCCCTGACTCTGATCGCAAATAACCAAACGCATGATATCCTGCAATTCTTAATGTTACAGATTTAATTCCTGCTTCTTCACCACGTGATTCATCTAATATATTTATAGAAAAATCATGTTGTTTAGCCCAAGAGATATACATGTTTTTTAACATATTAGCCCAATCTTGCGCTTCTGTTCCACCAGCTCCAGCATGTACTGCCAAAATAGCGTTTGACTCATCATATTTTCCACAAAATAATGTTTCTTTTTTTAGCTCAGCTATCTCTTCTTGAGTTTCTGCCAACTCAAAATTATCAACAATATTTTGCAATTGACTTACTTCTTGGGATATTTTAGTCGCATTTTCGTGATCAGTCCAAAAATTAGGATCTGTCATCTTGTCTTGCAGTTCTAATATCTTTTGTTTCTTTTGCTGGATTTTAAGTATTTCTTTTAATTCTGTTTTTTCTTTTTGTATTTCTTCATTCATATTCACATCTTACCAGACATTAACCTATAAATAAAGATTATTTTATAAAATTTAACAACAAAAAACCTCGCTTATGCGAGGTTTTTTGCGACTATGTTTGCCGACATTCACTTTCGTGAATATTCGTAAATAATTTATTTCATCAATCCTAAAATTGTAACAGCTTTAGTAGCTAAAGTCTTTTTAAGACCTAAACCAATAAAACCTAAACCAGCCAAACCTGATACCAAAGATACAGTTGTTGTATCAGCACCAGTTTTTGGTAATGATTTAACATCGCCTACGGCAACTTTAGTAGAAGTACCACTAGACTTTGTTGAGCTAGATGCAGAAACATTTCCAGCTGATGCAGAAGCATTGCCTGCTACTGCAACAGAGTTAACATCTCCAGCGCTACCAGCTCCCGCTGCGCCACCATTGCCAGTTGCAGCTGCACCAGATGAATCAGATGCTGCACCATCTTCACTAGCTTCAGAGCCTGCGTTAGTCGCTGCAGAAGCATTTTCTCCTGCTGCTGAACTTGCGCTACCTGATCCAGATTGATTTGCGCTAATTGATCCATCAGGATTGATAGTTGCACTTTGTGAGCCGCTTCCACTTGTACTAGAAGCCGCACCATCATTGCTCCACCACCAACCGCTGCCACCATTATTAGCGTTTGCATTGTTAACAATAGTTTCATTTTGACTAATATTGTTATTAGTCGACGTAACATTTGTTGAACCACTATTATAAGTTACATTTGTATTGTCATTACTATTTGAGTTTGTATTAGTATTAGTTGAACTTTGTTCTTCCCACTGCCATTGACTTTGATCAGCAGCTGCAACCATGCTTGGGTTTAAAAATACAAGACCTCCAGCTAAAACAACAATACTTAGAACTGTTTTAGTTATATTCATTTTATTCCTTTCTTTATCTAACTTTGTTCCGGACAAAAAACTAGATAAATTTTTTATTTATTTCTTTTTGTAATAATCGACCCACTTTATTACAAACATTTTCCTCCTTACTTTTATATGCTAATAGATTTGGTATATAAAAGTAAAGAGAAGAGGGGTCATATAGACCCCTCTTAAAAATCCAAAACCAAAATCAATCTTTACCAACGCTAATTACTATTAGCATTAGCATTATTTAAAATTTGCTGATTTTGGTTAATATTATTATTAGTAACGTCAATAACATTATTGTTAACATTTGTATTATTATTAACGTTATTATTAACGTTATTATTGTTATTGACATTCGAACTAGTCTGATGCTGTCCCTGATATTGAGACTGACTATTCCGAATGTCAATCTTTGTCTGTGGAACATAACTCGATATGCTCGACGGTGTGATCACCAAGTTTCCCTGCTGCACGTTTGCCACCGAGATTACCAAACTATCCCACGAAACAATCATCGGCGTCTCCGGCGGAGGCGCCACAGTCAAAGCCGGCGGGGCAGGAGGAATGACGACAGTGGGCGGCGTGATATATACCATCACCGCATTCCCACATGTCGAAATGATCCCTGGCACCCAGCCATACCGACCAACTGGTACCCAAACTCTATGGTACGACTTAAAAGTCGTATTGTAAAAGTTTTGATGACCAATAGGTCGGCCACTCGGCCCACATTCAGTCAGACTTTTAATAAGATTAACAGAAGTTATTTTCTTCCCGTTATCCCAAAAAGTCCGAACTTCGGGGCCGACAACAGTATACCCGCATTCTCCACGAGCAATTTGCTCACGAAAAATCTGAATTTCTTTTGGATCAACTCCGGTTACTGCTACATTCTCACCAAAGTGAGAAGTATTAGCATAATTCCTAAGCTGACCCTTGGAATTAATACCACCACGCACAGCAGGATTAACATTTATTGTTGCGTAATTCCGAACCGGAGTTATCGATTCGAAATTAAAAACTATTTGATTATTAGTGGGCGTAATTTTTTTAATATATTCTCGCCCACCAACAATTGCCTTTATAATCATCTCTGTTTGAACCTTGTCAGTCCAAACATCGATAACTTTCCCGCCAAAGCGGGAAATATCCGCAATCGTCCGACAGTTACCCTCACCGACAGCCGAAAATTCCAAAGGAATTCGACTTCCTTTCTGGGCATATATTTTAATCTGACCACGAAGTTTTGTCGGCCTAGAAACAGTCGAAAAATTTTCTATTGGATAAACTGCCAACTCGGTATTGTCACTAACGCGAATAATACCTGTTTGGCGGCCATCCTTGTCAATCAGAGTTTCCGGAATCATTCCCAACGGAGTTTCATTCTCCAGTTGGGTAATTCTAATTGTCCCGGATTTTATCTCCGGAACAACTTTGAAAACTTGGCCGTTTTCAACTTCACCACGGTGCACTTCACCGAGTGAATCAAAGATAGTCAATCCAACAGGACGAAAATTTTCAATTAAAGCATTATTTTTTTTAACTAATACCTTAACCGATAGACCTTTTTCCTGTCGAATCAGATCATATTCTTGTCTGTTCGCGTCCGCGATAGCAACACCAAGACCATTGCTATCTTTTTGATAACCCATGATCTTAGATAAAGTTTGCGTTGGGCAGACAAAGACCTGAAATGACTGTGACCCTTTTATTTTTGTGGGCTTATCCACATAAACAGTCACAGTCAAAATTATTAAGTCGCCTGTTTCTTTTGAATGGCTTAAAACTTTTTGCCATTCCTTAGAAACTTCAGTCGCCACAGTCTTCGGCGGGAAAACTCTAATTTCCGCACCATTTGAGTTTTCAAAATCCTCGCGCCAAAGCACCATTTTTTTCGTGACATTACTAGTTGCTTTAGTTTGAGGATTAAAACTAACTTCCACAGTCGCTTTTTCGACACATGTGTCGCGCGACTTATGAAAGTCGACATCTGCATCCGTCACCCAATTAAAGTCAGATAACGAATACAGTTTTAATCCTGCTTCGCACATCCGACCCAGTCGAGAGCTTGGATCAACGATGACTGTCGGGCCCAAAACCGAGACCAACCGTTCAGGAGTTCTCAATTTTAACGTTAAGTAAGCTCCTTC
>CAZFAN010000024.1:0-8576 GCA_964516525.1 uncultured Candidatus Saccharibacteria bacterium
ATTTATTAAAATTAGGACTTATAAATGTTTCTGCAATTTGCCGCGTTCGATCAGCTCTAAAATTAAAACAGATCATTGCGTCGTTGTCAGAAACTAATAATTTCTCATCTAATAAAATAGGGGACAATTTCTCATCATCTTCACCAGCTTTATATTTAGACGACAAAGCTTCACTGGCATCATTATATTTTTCACCTTTTCCTACAGTCATCAAATCATAAGCTTTTTGAATTCTATCCCAATTGTTATCCCTGTCCATAGCATAAAATCTTCCAATCATTGACGTAATAGTTCCCAAATTTAGCTTTACTATCTTATCTTTTAATTCCTTAATTAATTTTTCAGCGCTTTGTTTTGCCATATCACGACCGTCAGTAAACAAATGCAAAGAAACTTTATTGACTTTTTGTTCATGCGCCAAATCAAGCAAAGCTAATAAATGCTCAATCGAGCTATGCACTCCACCATTGGATAATAATCCAACTAAATGTAAAGTACTATTGTGTTTCTTAGCGTGTTCGCAAGCATCTAACAAATAAGGCATTTTAAAAAAACTACCATCTTCAATACCCTTATTAATACGTGGTAAATCTTGCATGGAAATTCTTCCAGTTCCAATGTTTAAATGTCCAACCTCTGAGTTTCCCATTTCACCCCAAGTTAGGCCAACTTCTTCGCCAGAAGCACGCAACAATGTCTTAGAAAAATTACCCCAACAATAGTCTAAAAATGGAGTATTTGCTTTTAAAACCGCATTACCTTCTTCAACAGCGCTGGCGCCAAATCCATCTAAAATAATTAAAACAACTTTTGATTTATTGCTCATATTTTATATTTATTTTAACCATTAAAGATTATTATTTGCTTAAAATTTCTTCTTCAATTCTTAACAGTTGATTGTATTTAGCAACGCGTTCTCCTCGGCATGGAGCACCTGATTTAATAAAATTAGCACCGACTCCGACAGCCAAATCAGCAATAAAAGTTGATTCTGTTTCGCCTGATCTATGAGAAATCACTACGTTATAATTATTATCGCGAGCAAGTCTGATGGTACGCAAAGTTTCTGTCAAAGTACCAATCTGATCTGGTTTTATCAATACAGAATTTGCAGCATGCATTTCAATACCTTTTGCAAATAATTCTGGATTAGTAGTAAAAATATCATCACCAACAATTTTTATCTGTCCTCCCAATGCTTGCGTAATTTTTTGCCAGCCAGTCCAATCCTCTTCATCAAGTGGATCTTCGATCAAATCAATTGGATATTCTGTTAAAATTTTCTCATAGTAAGCAATAGGGGATAATGGATAAGTAACAGCATTTAAATCAGGAATTGCACTTGCCGCCACATCCAATGCCAAAGCAACATCTTTACCCGGAACCAAACCAGCTCCTTCAATTGCATCAACGATGACTTCCATTGCTTCTTCGTTAGAATTAAGATTTGGTGCAAAGCCACCTTCATCACCTACATTAGTCGATAAATTCATTTGCTTAAGATGATCTTTAAGATGATGATAAACCGTTACTCCCGTATCTAACTTTTGCGCAAATGTACCATTTGTTTTTGGCATAATCATAAATTCTTGAAATGGCAAACGGCTATCTGCATGTTTACCACCATTAACAATATTGAATAGGGGAGTTGGCAAACAAAAGCTATCCAATTTTATTCCCGAAATTGAATTTATATATTGATATAATGAAACTTTTGCTTCTTTAGCAGCAGCATCACACATTGCTAAAGATACAGCCAAAATAACATTTCCACCAAGGTTTTTCTTTTGTTTAGTTCCATCGGTATTAATCATCAATAAATCATTTTTTTCTTGAGCGGTAACATCCTGTCCAATTAAAGAATTTTTCAATATTGCTACATTTGTGATTGATTGATTAATATCTTGCAACTTCAATGTTTCAGTTTTACCGGTTGAAGCACCTGAAGGAACGGAGGCTCTTCCTCGAATTCCTGAAGATAAATACATATCCACTTCTAAGGTAGCATTACCTCTTGAATCATATATTTTTCTTGCTTTTATATCTTTTATAGCACTCATTATCCCTCCTGTATCCCACAAGCTAAAATCGTTATTTTAAGCTTATAGCATAGATATAATATTTGTTATTTATTTTCTTTATTTAATTCGTTTTTAAAATAATCTACTGCCTTTACTGGCGTAGGATCTATACCATTTAACATTGCCAAATAATATGATACATAATCACCAAGTTCAATCATTTTAAACATTTCCGCAAGTTTACATGAAGACTGGGGAAACATAATTGTATCAAATTTAATTCTTCTTTTATTTAATAAATTCAAAATAATTCTTGAACGTAGTTTATTACGTGGGTGATCATAGATTGACTGCAAGATAATGATAAATATTTTATCACTTAATCCATTTGGAAATTCTAATCCTGTCATTGTATTGTGATTAAGCTCTGGAATTGCTTCAAAAAACGCTAAATGTTTAGAATTTTCATTGAATGAAATCTTGAATTTATGTGCTGCTTTTAGCAAAGAACCACTAGCAATGACAAATGGAATATACGCATGGATTTTAGTAGCTAATATTTTAGCTTGATTTTCACTTGTTGGAATATTTATGTTCAAATTTGTCTGCAATTCTTTTGTCTCTCGATATGTTTGTTCAATTTCTTCATCAGTAATTTTTACTAGTCCAAGTTTATTTAACATTCCAGCAATTGCGATCGCTGAACTTGGAGAAGCCGCTCGAGGTTGAGAGTCATATTCAAGTTTAAAAAATGGTAAATTATGACTTTTACAAATTTCTTCCACGGTACCTTGATGTGCAATACCAATAATTTTTGCATCTACTGCCAACGCTTGTTCAAATGCTGACAATGTTTCTTCGGTAGTACCAGAGTAACTAGATATAATTACTAAAGTTTTCTTGCCAACATAATGTGGCAAGTCATAATCTCTAACTATCTCAATTGGTTTTTTTAAACTTTCTTTAGCGAAATTTACAAT
Organism: uncultured Candidatus Saccharibacteria bacterium; assembly: GCA_964516525.1. Taxonomy (GTDB): domain Bacteria; phylum Patescibacteriota; class UBA1384; order JAMDBS01; family CAYSHH01; genus CAZFAN01. The sequence goes on from CAZFAN010000024.1 coordinate 3,002, forward strand.
GCTATCCGGTCCAATTGCACTACCGCCCATACCAGCAATAACAATATTTTCTATATTAATATAATGAGCAGGTATAATCATTTCTTTTGCTTGTTCCCATGTATCCCTGATTTGATCTGGCAGATCTTCAATACAGGAAAGCATATTATCTGGATCATTTTTAAAAATTTTGTCTTTCTGGTCTAAAATATTGTCTTTCATATTGCCTTTCTCGATTTATTTTTTATCACTATCATCTTTAAATAATAAGTTAATTAACCAGTTTGCCAACCAATAAATTATTGCTGCCCATATTGCTGTCGTAAAATTTAAAATATGAAAACCACTCACCAAGAGATGAACAATCCATAGCATAAAAGCATTTATTGTAAACGTAAATAAGCCTAAAGTTAAAATATTTATTGGTATTGTTAGTAACATAATCAACGGTCTAATTACAGCATTTATAACACCTAAGATTAAAGCTGTAACAAGTACTGTTGTGAACGAATCAAAACTTACTCCAGGAATAAAATAAGCAACCAAAATTAAAGCAACCGCAGAACATAAGCATTTAATAATAAATTTCATATCTAATTTGTAAATATTATTATAAATTGATTCAAAATATCATCTACAATAATTGTATCATTTCTATTATATCTGACAAGTTAATTGCAGTTATATATTTTTTGCATTAAAATACACTTATTATGAAAATAATAAAAATAGATCCAGAAAACCCAGATATCAATATTATCCATCAGGCAGCTGAAGTATTGAAAAATGGCGGCGTCTTAATGTATCCGACCGATACCTGCTATGGACTTGGAGCAGATATTACCAATAAATCAGCTTTTGATAAAATTTATAACATTAAGCATAGAGATCACAATAAACCAGTATCTGTAATTGTTCCAGACATCAATTATATTACAAATATTGCTATTGTCTCAAAACCTCAGCAACCATATATTGCAAAATATTTTCCAGGTCCTGTGACCTTGATATTTCTCACTTTAGATCAAAATATTTTTCCTTTTTCATCAATTGGTATTCGTATTCCAAAATATCATATTACCAATCTTATCAGTAAATCATTTGGCGGTGCTTATGTCACAACAAGTGCAAATATTGCTAGTTTACCGCCATGCTACGAAGTACAGGACTTTTTAAATCAATTGTCAGTTCATGATATTTCTCCAGATCTGATTCTTGACGCTGGTAAATTACAAAACCAATCAGTTTCTACTGTCATTGATTTAACCTCAAAAAATCCTCAAGTCATTCGTCAAGGCGCAATTATTGTCTAAAAAATATTAGTACTATTTACTTTCAACAAGCTTAAAACGTGGCATTGCCTTGCCATCAACTTTTACGATTTCAGCAAACATTTTTTTTGGCCTAACCCATAAAGCATTTTTTCCAAAATCATGGCTTTCATACAAAGCTTTATATACAACCATTTCTTCTAAAGTCTCTGAATGTCTTGCTACGCCCAATACTTCATATTTTTTACCTTTATAATGCTTGTATATTCCTTTCATATTATTCTAATTTTAGTCCTAAATCCTTTAATTGTTTTGTTGATATTTCGCTTGGTGCGCTCATCATTAGATCACGTCCATCACCAGTCTTTGGAAAAGCAATTACTTCACGAATATTTGGTTCGTTTTGCATAATCATCATCAGTCTGTCGACGCCAGGAGCAAATCCACCATGTGGAGGAGTGCCATATTTAAATGCTTCAAGCATGTGACCAAATTTCAACTGTTGTTCTTTTTCGCTAATTCCCAATAATTCAAACACTTTCTTTTGCATTTGAGCTTTATGAATTCTAATACTACCAGAACTAATTTCATAACCGTTAAGTACCATATCGTATGAATTTGCCCTAATTGAAAAAATATCTTCGCCTTTCATAAATTTTTCTTCATCTTCTTCTTTAACAGAACAAAATGGATGATGTGCAGCAGTAATTTTTCCTTCTTTGTCTTTTTCAAACATTGGAAAATCAACTACCCAGCAAAAAGCCAGTTCATCTTTATCGTTTTTGTCTTTTCGTAAATCTGGCTTATCAGACTTGTATTGTTCCATTGCTTCTTTATAAGTTAGCACTGGAAAGGGGGTAGTTGTAATATGTTTCTCAGGATAAAGTGTTTTCACCATTTCAATAAACATTTCCTCGGTAAAAGACAATATTTCTTCTTGTGAAACAAATGACATTTCATAGTCAAATTGTGTAAACTCTGGCTGTCTATCTCCACGCGTATCTTCATCGCGAAAACAACGTGCAATTTGAAAATATTTTTCAAAACCAGCTACCATGCATAATTGTTTAAATTGCTGAGGGGACTGTGGCAAAACATAAAATTTACCTGGTTCAACTCTAGATGGCACAACATATTCGCGAGCTCCTTCTGGGGTACCTTTCATCATAATAGGTGTTTCTATCTCTGTAAAATCATATTTATGCATATAATTTCTAAAGAATGTTATCATCCTATCTCTATTTCTTATATTTTCTTGCATACGAGGACGACGCAAATCTAAATAGCGATATTTAAATCTTACTTCTTCACCAATTTCATGACCATCTTCATAAACATCAATAGGTGGAGTTTCAGCTTCATTTAATATATTTATTCCTGTAATCTCTAATTCTATATCACCATTTATTTTATCCTTTTGTATTGCGTTTTCAGGACGAGCATTTACTTGTCCTTCAATTTCTACAACCCATTCTGGTCGCAATTTATTTCCAATTTTATGCATCTTATTGTTGTTTGGCAATATTACACCTTGTACACGTCCAGACATATCACGAAAATCAAAAAAGATTAATTTTCCTTGATCACGACGAACATCAACCCAACCTTTAATTAAAGCTTTTTTGCCAACTAATGTTTTTAAATCTTTTATCAATGTTCTTTTCATATTATTCCTTTTTTACTAAAAAACCCTTACAAAATTACTAAATATTAATAATCTTGTAAGGGCGTTATAAACGCGGTACCACCTTACTTTGTTCTTAGCTTATTAGGCTTTAGCTATTACGGGCTACCCGTCAGGTTCTATTCTCTGGCATTATCACCCTAAATTTATTTTAGAGTGTTTGCTCAGATTTCTTCCTGCAGCTTAGTAGTGTCAATCTACCTCAAATGCTTTATCATAATTATACTATAATCACAAATATTTACAATATTATATTTTAGATTACTAGAATATTACCAACTAAAAAACCACCTTTTAGGTGGTTTTTTAGTTTATATCCGTCGACAAACCGAGATCTTGTATAAAAATACAAGACAGGAGTTCGATTTACCGACGGGTAAAAATTAAACAGAGAAGTGTCTAACGTTTTCTTCTCTGTTTACATTATTCGCCTTATATTTCGTTATACCAGGGCGAAAAGAAAAATCCTTCCTCGTTAGGAAGGGTTAATTCCAATTCCCTGTTTCCATTAATTTCTTGGGCAGAAATGCCCCATTTTCCTCCTTCATAACAAGGAAATATCCTGACTGTCCAGCAATCAGGATTAATCCCAAATTTCCAGGGATCTTCTTTTATTTCTTTTAAAATTTTTTTTGCTTCTTTTTTGGAAGGAAAATAAAAAGTTGACCAATCACATTGGGTGTCCTTCATATCGGACACCTCCTTTTTAATATTCTCAATATAATATCATTTCATTCTCCAACGAACGCCGGAGCGGGCCGATCTCGAGCCATTTATATAGCGGGGTTAGAGTTGCCCCCGCTGTTGTAATTTTTAGACAACAAACTACTTACAAATTTTAAATTAATGAGTAGTATTGTTAGCTAAAATATGTTCTGTTTCGCTCTTTCGAGCTCATCAGTTCCGATACACATCGGAAGACAGAAGGGAAGTTTTTTTTAAAAACTTCCCTAATTTTTTTATTGTTGCCACATGCACCTTTCGGTGCCCGTGACTCGGCAATGCGTACATTGCCTGAATTCTGGGCCTTCACAGGCCCAGAATCCATTATCCTCAGAAATCTCTTCCATTGCCCAAGCACAACCACTTGCGCTTAGGCAATAACCACAAACTGGATTAAATCCAGCTGGTGCCTTCTCAGTGGCACCGCAATAAACACATTTAAAAGTTTTCCAGTTGACTGGAAAACTTTTTTCCATTATTCCTGGAGTCCAGGGCTTTTGCCCTGTCTCCAGGAAAAAATTTAAATACTCTTCATTGGCCCCAATTGATAGGGGCCAGTATGAGTACATTTCTGTACTCATTGTTTTTTTTGAAAAAAAGATCTGCCAGATTTCTCTGACAGCCTTTTGTCTTTTCCATGGCGTCCTGTTTATCACAGGACAAATTTCATATTGCTGCTCACCTGCGAGCAGCCTCATAATTTTCTCGAATTTCTGTTTTGTTGGAATCGAAATTCCAAAAATATTTTCGAAAAAATTTATGACAAATTTTTTTATTTCTTCCATTTTTTCCCTCCACCCCATCATTTCTGATAGGTAACCTCCGATTATCCCCGAGGTCGGGATATTTTATCTCTTTCTTACTATTTTCGTAATCTCTGGATTCAAGCAAAAAGAATATTAAATATAGTTATTTAATACTTTTCTATCCAGATGATCTAAAACTTGTTTTTAAGTTTTAGTGTGTTCTTACGAACTTTATCTATCTTTAAAAAAGAATAGAAAGGGACCTTAAGTCCCTATTAACGTCAGTATTTCACCTGACAAAGAAAGAGATTTTAGACAACCGGAAACAGACAATAAATCCTAAATTGATTCAAGATAGTATCATCTGCTTCACGGTTGTCATACAAATAAAAAGGAGGAACAAATAACATAGCTATAATATTTAATTCAAATTTTCTAGCAATGCATATTTGTCTACTACAAATCCATAATTTAGCAAAAGTATTGCACGAACACTATTGCATTTATGCTATTTGTAGGTGATATGATATGGCTCATATCTAGCATCTTATTTTTAAAAATCAGCCGAATATATTATTTTTCAGGGAAGAAATTAATTAAGACATTCTTAACCAGTTTTTTCCCTATATCTGTACATAATTATTAACGTTGTAAAATACAGATATTAGTAATAAAAATGGGCTGGAATATTCCAACCCATTTTCATATCAATATATGAAATGAATTTAAATAAATACTCCTGATAATTATTTAAACTTCATGATTTTTAAATTGTTAATGCGAAATTATAGCAAACTTTTATAATTTTGTCAAGATAATAAACATATAATTACATTATTAATCTTTTATTTGATACAAAAAAAACAACAGCTACGTTGTTATTTTTTGGTGCCGAAGGAGAGAATCGAACTCTCATGATATTGCTATCACACGAGTTTGAGTCGTGCGCGTCTACCATTCCGCCACTTCGGCATTTTGCATATTCATTTTTTTTGCTACAATTATAATAACATTTCTTAAGGAGGAATTCAATGAATGACATTGGTTCTAATAACAATAAAGAATCAGTATTTAAAGTATACAAAGATAAACTTACAAATATTACCGGAAACAATTCGGCCAGTTCTAGTATTGCCACAAATACTCAACCGACAAAGGCAACTAACAATATA
>CAZFAN010000025.1:0-8433 GCA_964516525.1 uncultured Candidatus Saccharibacteria bacterium
GAGACAAATAGCGAATCCATTAGTCATGCTGCAGATTTGCGCGATATTGTAAATTTTTTATGGAGTCAGGGCGCCGAAGCAGTAAGTATAAACGACGAACGTATAATATTTAATACATCTATTGATTGTATCGTAAATACTATATTAATAAACTCGACAAAAACAGTTCCACCTTTTAAGATTAAAGCCATTGGTGATGCAAGTGTATTAGAATCGGCATTAAATAATACAAATTATTTAAGCAATATTCATAATAGAGTTGAAACCGAAGGATTAGTTTTTAATATAGAAAAAAGTGACAACGTAATTATTGAGCCATATACCGGAAGTTTAAATATTAAATATGCAAAAATAAAATAAATGAGCAACAAAAGTAAATTAGTAGTTATTGGTATATCAATATTGTTAGGTCTTGTTGTGGCTTGGCAACTAGTTTTAAGTAAAAAAATTAGTAATACAGTCAATACTACCAATAATGAAACATTAGCTTATGAGGTATCTGAACTTTTTAATTCAAATCAACAATTAGCTGATGAAGTTGATAAGCTAAATACGCAAGTAAATCAATTACATCAAACCTATCAAGATTCAAAGCAAATAAATGAAACTTTAAATGAGAAACTTGTAAATTATAAAATTATTCTTGGCCAGACGGAAATAGTCGGACCAGGCGTAAGTATCATTTTGGATAAAAAAATAACTTCTACTCAGCTAATTGATTTAATCAATAATCTAAAGAATATTGGTTGTGAGGCTATTGCGATAAATGGTCAGCGTCTTACAGGCACAAGCTCAATAACATCTGGTATTTTTACGCCGCCAATGACTATAAATGTTGTAGGAGACAAAGATTTATTGTATAATTCTTTAGTAAGGTCTGGAGGAATTATAGAACAAATTGGATTTGGTCAAGTTACGATCGTCAATGATATGACATTACCAAGTATATAAGTTATGAAAGAAAAAGTTAAAATTGAGATTTCAACAACTTCGGTGTTAAAAATTTTAGCCCTTATCCTGGGGTTAGTTTTTATATATTATATTCGCAATGTAGTTGCCTTGGTGTTTGTTGTCGCCATTATTGTTGCTGGCTTAACACCTTTTGTAGAGTGGCTAGTCAAACAAAAAATACCACGCATTTTTTCAGTTATAATAGTTTATTTAGCTCTTTTGGGTATTATGACATTGGTTGTATACGCAATTATTCCACCACTAGCTAGCCAAGTTGAACTAATCTCGGCTAATTCTTCATATTATGTCAATAAACTAAGCATTATTACAGATAATATATCTACCATACAATTTCAAAGTCAAAATGTACTAGAATTTATTAGTAAATATTTAGGAAACATTAGTGGCAGTGTTGTGACTTCTATTGCTTCAGCTTTTGGCGGAGCAGCTTCAGCAGTAACTGTGATGGTTTTATCTTTTTATATTTTACTAGAACGCAATTCTGTTGAAAAAATATTGCTTGCCTTCATGCCTGAACGTCATCATGAGAAAACTCTAAAGATTTACGAAAAATTAAATTCAAAATTAGGTAGATGGCTAAGAGGACAAGTGCTTTTGGCGTTTATAATTGGTCTAGCTTCATATATTGTATTAACAATCTTTGGTATTAAATATGCTTTAGCTTTAGCTGTAATTGCTGGAGCGCTTGAAATTGTTCCTATTATTGGTCCAATTTTTGCTGGAGCATTAGCAGCAATTGTTGCATATTTTACAGATGCCAGTTGGTGGACAATCATTGGTATAATTATTTCGTATATTGTTGTACAGCAACTAGAGGGTCATTTTTTAGTTCCAAATATTATGGGTCAAGCGGTTGGGCTTTCACCAGTTATCATTATTATTGCAATTATGATTGGTTCACAATTAGGTGGTATTATTGGAGCGATTCTTGCCATTCCGATTGCTGCTGCGGTTGCTGTTGTTGCGCAACAGTGGGGCGAAGAGAAAAAGCTTGATATTTGACGTTAAAGTTAAAATTGACAGTTTCAAATATAGTTTAATATTTATAATAAATATAAAAAAGTAATAAGTTTAAGGAAAGGTATCTATGGAAAATCAGTCATTGTATTTTGCAATTGGCGCGGCTGTTCTTGCAGTTATTTATGGTTTATTTCTAATCAGATGGATTATGAAGCAACCTACTGGTAACGCAAAAATGGTTGAAATTGCCAAAGCTATTCAGGAAGGCGCTAAAGCCTATTTAAATCGTCAATATAAAACAGTTGCCTATGTGGCAATTATTGTGTTTCTTATTTTAGGTTTCGCTCTTAACTGGACGACCGCTATTGGTTTTTTGGTTGGAGCATTATTATCAGCTGCTGCTGGATATATTGGTATGAATATATCTGTACAAGCAAATGTACGTTGTGCAGAAGCGGCAAATGGTGGAATTCAAAAAGCTTTGAATGTCGCTTTTAAGGGTGGTGCTATTACAGGACTACTTGTTGCTGGATTGGGACTACTTGGCGTAACAGGATTTTATTGGGTTACCAAAGATGTTAGCGCATTAATCGGTCTTGGATTTGGCGGATCACTTATCTCTATTTTTGCTCGTTTAGGCGGTGGCATCTATACCAAAGCTGCAGATGTTGGCGCAGATTTAGTTGGTAAAGTTGAAGCAGGTATTCCAGAAGATGATCCAAGAAATCCTGCTGTTATTGCCGATAATGTTGGAGACAATGTAGGAGATTGCGCAGGTATGGCCGCAGATTTGTTTGAGACATACGCAGTTACTTCTATAGCAACTATGCTTCTAGGAAATCTATTATTTCCAGGTCAAATCAATCCAATTATTTATCCATTGGTATTAGGTGGAATTTCTATTATTGCATCAATCATTGGTACATTCTTTGTTAAGGTTAGTGGTCAACAAATTATGAACGCAATGTACAAAGGACTAATTGCTGCTGCTCTTATTGCTGCTATTGGTTTTTATTTTGCAACAAATTATATCATGCCAAACAATGGTTTATACTCAACAACAAATCTATTTTTATCTTCAATTGTTGGTTTGGTTGTAACTGGATTAATGGTATTGATTACAGAATATTATACTTCAACAAAGTATTCACCAGTACAATCAATTGCCAAGTCATCAGAAACTGGTCATGGTACAAATGTTATTCAAGGTTTGGCAGTTTCTATGAAAGCAACTGCTTGGCCAGTAATCATTATTGCTTTAGGTATCTGGGGTTCATATAGTCTTGCTGGACTTTATGGTGTATCTATTGCTGCTTTTGCCATGTTGTCTATGACAGGAATAATTGTAGCAATTGATGCTTATGGTCCTATTACTGATAATGCTGGTGGAATTGCTGAAATGGCAAATTTACCAGAAAAAGTTCGTGATGTTACAGATCCACTGGACGCTGTTGGCAACACTACCAAAGCAGTTACTAAAGGTTATGCTATCGCTTCTGCAGGATTAGCAGCAATTGTTTTGTTTGCTGCTTATACTCAAGATTTGACAAATTATACAGGTGGCAACTATAGTTTTTCTCTTAATGATCCAAAAGTATTAATTGGTTTATTCATTGGTGGACTATTGCCATATTTATTTGGTGCTCTTTGTATGGAATCTGTAGGAAAAGCTGCCGGCGCGGTAGTAACAGAAGTTCGTCGTCAATTCAAATCAATCAAAGGTATCATGGAAGGAAAAGCCAAACCAGATTATGGTAAATGTGTTGATATTGTAACAAGTTCTGCTATCAAACAAATGATTGTTCCTGCTCTTATTCCAGTTGTTACACCAATTATTGTAGGCTTAGTGTTAGGTCCAGTTGCTCTTGGTGGTTTATTGGTTGGATCAATCGTGACAGGAATATTCGTAGCTATTTCTATGACATCAGGCGGTGGTGCATGGGATAATGCTAAAAAATATATTGAAGAAGGTCATCATGGCGGCAAAGGATCTGATGCACACAAAGCTGCTGTAACAGGGGATACTGTAGGAGATCCTTACAAAGATACTGCTGGTCCTGCAATTAATCCAATGATTAAGATTCTAAACATTGTTGCCCTACTTATCATTGCTCTTATTGTTTAATCGATCTAAATAATCTAAATAAATAGATAATAAAAATCCTGCATTTCTGCAGGATTTTTATTTGCTAATTTTTTATGGTGGACGATACTGGACTCGAACCAGTGGCCTTTACAATGTCGATGTAACGCTCTAACCAACTGAGCTAATCGTCCTTGTATTTTAGCAAAAAATCAGTAATATCTAGTATTTTTAAAAATATAGCACAACACTCCTTGAAATTCAATAAGATTTATGATATACTGCCTAGTTCATTAAAAAAATATAAGGAGGAAATATGTCAGAAATATTGAGGCTTTTTCTCTTTTTATTTGCAACAATTTTTGTCATGGTGACAGTTTTTGTTGCGGTTTTCGTGGCAGGATGCCGCATTAAGGATAAATTTTTCCCAGAGAAAAAAGAGAAAAACAGAAATAAATTTTATAGGAAGGAGGAAAAAGTTTCATGAATTTGGTATTAATTTTAATTTTTGGCGCCGTTACAAGCGCAATTTACTACGAATGGTTGACTAGCGATCGCCGTTCGTAATTATAAAAAATTAATTTTTTAAAAAGGAGGGGCTATGGGGATAGTAGTGTTTGGGACAGTAATTCTTCTCCAGGTAGCGTTTGTATGCTGTCTGGAAAGAATAAATACATTTTTCCCAAATCAGAATACAGAGAAAAATACTGATTTGGGAAAATCAGTCGATCTAAGAGTCTAATATAAATAGCCGCGTTTAAAACGCGGCTATATTTTTATCTATTTATTGTTTTTAATAATCCCCGTATCCTGTTTCCAATCGTTCAACCGTGCCATTGGAGTCTACGGTACGATAATATCCCGGATCTTGTCCCTGCAATCCAGTATCACTATAAGATGTTGTTGGCACTTGATAGTGTTCGCCCGTCGAAAGGGAATAAACATTTTCATAACCTAGGATTGCTTGTTCTGACCAGCTATCAGATACGCTTTCTTTATCACGAGTGTCGCTCACAGATGTACTTGAACTAAAGCCGTCATTGGATGATGGAGTGTATTGCGCGGTACAACGTATAGAAATAGCAGCAGATAAAGCGCTAGCCCCACTTTGGTCCCAAATATCAGTAGTTGTCATCCCGGCATAATAGCTTAATACATATCCCGTGCTATCAACAGGATATTTTTTATATAAAGTCGTACCTTTGATGCTTTTACCGTCTGCTGTGTTCATTGTAAAATCACGCATCACAAATCCATATCCAGCATCTTTACTGTCAGAAGTAAAAACATAGTTAGAATTACCTAATTGGCTCATCAATAGGGGAATCGCTGTATCAGGCTCACCATAGACAGCAGTTAGCATTGGCGCTATAAACCAACCTGCACCCTCTGTTTTACTATTGTTATATAGATCAATTCCAGTTCCTTGACTATTGGCTACACCGGTCCAATCTTCTGGTATGACTGCCTTGCAATACCCCACGCTAAAGTTTTTTAGACTTTTTGCAACATTGTTCACTGTTTTTACATTATTCTGTACAGAGCCATTTGTACTATTAGTAGTAGAGACAGATGTAGCCGCTTGTGTAGTTGTTCTTTCGTTTGACGTAAAAGATTCATTATTGTTTTGGTCTTGTGCGCCAATATTGTAAAACACAATAAGTAAAACAACAATTACAATTCCTATCAAACTATACTTAAAAATACGATTTTTCCAGATAGACTTATTATTCGTATCACTTTGCACAAACCCCTCCTTATTATTTTATTTGCCTAATAATTGTTTAATTTGAGTTTCAAATCCTGCTAAAGTTGGATTGCCAGTGAATTCTACACCATTAATATAAAACGTTGGAGTTCCTTGAAGATTTAAGTTATCTAGCAATGCTTGAACATTAGTAATCTTATTTGCGACATCAGTGCTATCCTTGTCGCTATTGAATTTGTCCATATCAAGACCTAAGTCTTTGGCAACTTGATCAATTTTAGTGATATCTAAGCTATCGCCTTCAAACAATTTTTCATACATTTCCCAGCCTTTTCCTTGTATTTGTGCAGCTTCAACGGCTTTTGCTGCTGGTAGAGCATTTTCATGATAAGAAAGTGGATAAGGAACATAACCAAATTGTACTTGGTCGCGATATTTTTCTACTACTTGTTTAAAATTAGGTTGTATTGAGCGACAAGCAGGACATTGGAAATCACTTGCTTCAATAATTGTTACTTTTGAGTCTTTTGGTCCTGTGGTGATAGCATATTCTAATAATTTTTTATTGCTTTCTTCACTATTGGCAGTCGAAGACGCGACAGCAGTTGCGCTTACGTTTGTAGTGTTATTTGTCGCATTGGCATTATTGTTGGTATTGCATCCAGCACCAGATAAAGTCAAAGCTAATGATAATACAAAAAATGAAACAATTATATTTTTATTCATATAACTCCGTTTAATATTAATATTTGTATATCTATTAAATTACGACTTTCTATCTTGTTTGTCAATTTTATAGATAATTGGTTTTTGAATATTTATCTTATATGTAATTTTTGCATATTTATTTTTAATCGTCTATTATTTTAATATATTAAAATTATTTTTTAAAATATGATTAAAAAATTATTATCAATATTAATAATTGCGTTTTTTGCTATTAATATTTTTTTATTAGATGTAAATCATGTCCAAGCAGCAGATAACAGACAAGGAAACATTTGTTTTTTTTTGGCCAAAGGATGTCCACATTGTGCCCATGAAGAGCCATTTTTAGATAAAATGAAAGAGAAATATCCAGAAATTAATATTGTTAAATATGAGGTATGGACCAATGCGGAAAATTTAAAATTGATGCAGAAAGTTGCGACCGATCTTCATGCTCAGATCAATGGCGTGCCACTAACAGTTATCGGTGAAAGATATGTGTCTGGTTGGGTTGACGAAAATGTTACTGGTCCGCAAATAGAAGATGCTATTAATTGTGCTATTCAGACGAATTGTCCAGATGTTGTTGGCAATGTAATTAATAATGAAAATCAAACAACTAATAAAAAAGTAAACAATGCAATTCCTAAAAAAATTACAGTACCGATATTTGGTGAAATAAATACTGAATTTTTGTCTTTGCCGGTACTGACTGTTGTCCTGGGACTCCTTGATGGATTCAATCCATGTGCAATGTGGACGCTAATTTTTCTAATCACGTTGTTATTAGGCTTAAATGATAAAAAAAGAATGTGGATTTTAGGAGGTGCTTTTATCGTTGCTTCAGCAGTGGTTTATTTCATGTTTATGTCAGCTTGGCTTAATCTGATTTTATTTTTAGGTTTTGTTGTCTGGATTAGAATAATTATTGGTATTGTTGCCTTATTTGCCGGAGGATACAATCTTAAAGAGTATAGGGACAACAAAGAAGGCGTATGCAAAGTTACGAGTGATCCTAAACAACAAAAAATATTTGCTAAACTTAAAAAACTAACTCAAGAGAAAAACTTTTGGCTTGCTTTAGTTGGTATTATTCTTTTGGCTTTTGCTGTCAATCTCGTTGAGGCAATTTGCTCGGCTGGTATACCTGCGGTCTACACTCAAGTTCTTGCTATGAGCCATCTTAATACTTGGCAATATTACGGGTATATTTTATTGTATATTTTCTTTTTTATGCTTGATGATTTGATTGTTTTTACTATTGCCATGTTTACCTTAGAAATTACAGGGCTAACTGGAAAATTTTCAAAATATTCGCATCTTATTGGCGGTATTGTTATGCTAATTATTGGTCTACTATTGTTGTTTAGGCCAGAATGGCTGATGTTTGGCTAGTTTATCTAGTAACTGTAGCTAATTTATGCTAAAATTATTTTGATGAATGAAAAACAATCAAGTAGCAACAATTTAAATTTCAGCACCGTCGTTAGAGAATCGCCTTTGCTTTTAGTACTTAGGATTATTGCTTTAGAAGTTGTTTCTAGTATTTTATACACCTTAGTTTCTTATGTAGATAGTTATAGACAAATTATAAGTGATGCAGAAAATATTTCGCAATCCTTATCTATCTTGCTTGGCAATGATGTAGCCATGAGCTCAATTTTATTTTTAGTGCAGATGATAATTACTTTTTATCTATTTTTTGCATGGTACTATCGAACTTACAATTTAGACGATCAAGAATTAACAGTAAATTGGGGTGTGTTCATCAAAAGAAGTGAGACTTATATCTTAAAAAGTTTGGAATACGTCAAATATGACCAGTCATTTTTTGCAAGATTATTTAATTACGGACATGTTGTTATCAAAGACGCATTTATGGATAAAGAAATAAAATTAAGCTATATTGATAACCCGAAAGAGTTTACCGCTAAGATAGAAATTATTTCTGGCAAAAGTGCAGATAGCTTTCTAGGTCTTATGGCTCGTAAATAATTTAATC
>CAZFAN010000026.1:0-8356 GCA_964516525.1 uncultured Candidatus Saccharibacteria bacterium
CCATAAAATAAATTTTATCATCTGCTTGATAAATAATGTGCTGATTGTCAGCATACCAAACAATATTTTTAATTTCACTAGATAGACGAGTCACATATTTATCATTGATATAAATTTCCGAACCATTTTTTACTTCTAGCCCCTTGCTGGCATTTTTTTGTTTGTCTTCACTTTGCAATTCTTTTAAATAATTTTCTTTGTCATTATCCAAAATTTCTGTTTCCGGTCGATCTTTTAAGATCATAATCACATCTGAGTCTTGACTAATATAATCTGGAATCACATTGAAACTTTTCTCCCAATCATAATATCCTTCTTTTTCCAATTTCACATCATAGTACCCAGGAAAAACATAAGTATATCGCAAAGGAGTAGCATCACTTAATAATTTGTTATTGATATATACATTTACACTTCGAGGCAAACTCGCTAAATAAATTACGCTTGTTTTCTGAATCTTTTTTGCCTGAAAATTAATTCTATATCCGTAAGAAAGCATAATTAGATATGTAGACGTAAGACCAATTATTAGCACGTAAACAATATATTTTAAAATATAATTCTTTTTCATGTTTTGTATTCTACGCTAAAATAATATGTTTTTCTATATTTTACTTGCCAATTAACAATATTGTCCATATAATTTTATTAACAACAATAATTAAATTATTTTATGAGCAATCAATATTATAAAATTACCGGTGGTACCAAACTTACAGGTAGCATCTCTACCAATGGTGCAAAAAATTCAGCGGTTGGGCTTTTAGCTGCTTCACTAATCAATAAAGGTACAACTGTTTTACATAATATGCCTAAAATAGAAGAAGTCTATCGACTAATAGAAGTTCTTAATAGTTTAAACGTACAAACAATATGGCAAGATAACACATTGACGATTATTCCACCAAAAACTATTGCTATTAACAATCTAGATATTGACGCCGCGAGTAAAACCCGCAGTATTATTATGTTTATCGGATGTCTTATTCATCATTTTTCAAAATTCAATTTACCATCGGCAGGCGGATGTAAACTCGGCAAACGAACTGTCAAGCCACATTTTTTTGCTTTAGAAAAATTTGGCATTAACATCAAAACAACTGAAAAATACTATGAAATTACCCATAAAAAATTAAATCCTGCCAATGATATTATTCTGTACGAAATGGGGGACACAGTTACAGAAAATGCTATTATGGCAGCAGCACTGGTACCTGGTAAATCAATTATCAAATTTGCATCAGCTAATTATCAAATTCAAGAACTGTGTTTATATCTCAAATTATGTGGCGTACAAATCACAGGTATTGGCACCTCAACCTTAATTATCAACGGTGTATCTTCTATAAATAAAAAAATTGAATATCATATTGCTGAAGATCCAATTGAATCTATGCTATTTATTTCTTTAGCAGCAACAACAAATTCTAGTCTTGTTATTAAGCGTTGTCCTATCGACTTTTTATCTTTAGAACTTTTGAAACTTGAAAAAATGAATTTTAAATATGAGATAATCAAACATTACAAATCTAAAAATGGCTATACCAATCTAGTCGATATTAAAACATACCCATCTAAACTTATTGCTCTTGAGGAAAAAATTCATCCTCAGCCATATCCAGGACTAAACATCGACAATTTACCATTTTTTGTGCCTATTGCTACACAAGCCAAAGGACAAACACTTATTCATGACTGGATATACGAAAATAGAGCAATTTATTATGTTGAACTAATACGTCTTGGGGCTGATATTATGTTAGCAGACCCACATCGTGTTTTTATCAATGGACCCACTCCTCTAAAGGGTACTGAAATCGTTGCTCCGCCAGCTCTAAGACCGTCTGCCATCGTTCTTGTAGCAATGATTGCCGCTAAAGGTGATTCTATTTTGCGCAATACTTATGGCATCGAAAGAGGATACGAAAATCTTGTTGAACGTCTCCAGTCCATTGGAGTACAAATTCAAAGAGTTGAATAATTATTAAAATTAAATTTTAAACTATATGTTTTTACGTCATATTGCTATTGATCTGGGTACAATAAACACGAGAGTTTATATACCAGGTCGTGGAATTATTATCAACGAACCATCTGTGGTGGCTATCGAAGCTACTACCGGAAAAATCATGGCAATCGGTGAGGAAGCCAGACAAATGCTTGGTCGTACTCCAGAATCAATTATTGCTGCTCATCCTTTAAAAGATGGGGCTATCGCTAATTATCGCGTAACTCAAACCATGCTTAAATACTATATCAATAAACTTGGCGGTCGCGTTAGATTTTTTAAACCAGATATTATGATCTCGACTCCCGCTGGAGTTACATCTACTGAAAGACGTGCTGTTATTGATGCTGCTATTGAAGCCGGAGCAAAGAATGCTTATGTCATCAAGGCTCCAATTGCTGCCGCCTTAGGGGCTGGAATTCCCATTGCTTCTTCAAGTGGCAATATGATTATTGATATTGGTGGTGGCACTTCTGAGGTCGCAGTTATAGCTCTTGGAGACGTAGTTGCTTCAACATCTGCTCGTGTCGCCGGCAAAAAAATTGACGAAGAAATCATAAATGTTATACGCAAAAAATTCTCTTTAGTTATTGGTGAACAAACAGCCGAAGAAGTCAAATGTAAAATTGGATCAGCTACGCTAGAGAAAAAAAGTACAAAAAAAATGGAAGTTTCTGGGTGCAACACTGTTACTGGGTTGCCAGAAAGTATCATTATTACAGCTACAGATATTTATCCCGCCATTAAAACAGTTATGACGGAAATTTTAGATGCCGTAAAAACAGTATTACAAAAAACTCCTCCTGAATTAGCTTCTGATGTTATTGATAAAGGCATGATTATCACTGGAGGTAGCGCAAAACTTACAAATATTGAGAAATTACTTACTAAGGTTACTGGTGTTCCATGCCAGTTAGCCAATGATCCTGATCTTTGTTGCGCCAAAGGAACAGGTTTGGCAATCGAACATCTAGAAGATTATAAACGTTCTGTATTATGGGCCAAATAAAATTAAATATTATTAAATTATTTTTATGTTAATTGGTATTGACGCTTCACGAGCAGTATTATCACAAAAAACAGGAACAGAGCATTATAGTGAACAAATTATTTATAATATTTCAAAGATTGATAAAACCAATCAATATATTTTATTTTCAGAAAAAGCGCCAGATCCAAATTCACTGATGGCGAAGCTTCCTAAAAATTTCACTTGGCGCATTATTCCATTTGGCTATTTATGGACACAAATTCGCTTAAGTTATGAGATGATTCACTGGAAAAATAAACTAGACGTATTATTTGTTCCGGCCCATACCATTCCTTTGATTCATCCAAAAAATGTTATAACTACAATTCACGATCTAGGATTTGAATATTTTCCTGCATTGTATGCACAGAAGCCAATTGGTCCGAATAATTGGTTTATCAAAAATTTATTAAATATTGGTATTCGCATTGTAACATTGGGTAAATTTGGTAATTCAGAATATGATTATCACAGATGGGCTATGCGTCATGCTGTACAAAATGCAACAAAAATTATTGCTATCTCTGAATTTACTAAAAAGGATATTGTCAATAAATACCATGCCAATCCCGAGCAAATCGATATTGTTTATCATGGCTTTGATGCTGGAAATCTTTGCCCTCTTGCCCTTTCAAAGCATCAAGAAATATCCCAAAAAACAACAAAAAATTACAAACCATACCTATTTTTTGTTGGTCGCATAGAACGTAAAAAAAATATTCTAAATTTATTAAAAGCCTTTGTTCATCTTAAAAAAACAAAACACATTCCTCATAAATTAGTTTTAGCTGGGATGCCAGGATTAGGATACGAAGAAATTAAAAAATATCTTTTAAATTTAGATAAAATCTTACAACAAGATATTATTGAACTTGGCTACGTTGATAGTGACAAACTAATTTATTATCAACAAAATGCCGACGCCTTTGTTTTTCCAACTTTATTTGAAGGCTTTGGTATGCCTATATTAGAATCTTTTGCTTGCGGCGTACCTGTAATTTGTTCTGACACTACTGCTTGTCCGGAAATAGCCAATAATGCAGCTAAATTAGTTCGCCCTAAAGATAATAAAGATATTGCCAAAGGAATATTTGAAGTCATTAGCAACAAAGAATATCACAATCAATTAGTAAAAAAAGGGTTTGTTCGTGTTAGGCAATTTTCATGGGAAAAAGCTGCCAAACAAACTTTGGATGCAATCTTGGATTGCGCAAAAAATAACAAATCATGATATAATAAATTAAATAAATCAAGGAGGATTATATATGAACCATCCCGATCAAATACAAGTATTAACAGAAGTATTAATTGGTCTTTCATGGCTAGCTGCGATTTTTGCTGTTTATTGTTTTATTGCTGGCACAGATGCATCAATTCTTAATCTTGCAGGAACACAATGGCTATTAATTTCTGCTGTATTAGGAATTAATGCTATATTTTTTAGACATTCTCTAAAATAAATTAATTAATAACACAAATTTATTTGAATTATTGTGTAATTTTTTGGTATAGTATGCAATCGATCAACCAATCATTTTTATGAATTCAATAAAAATTTTACATACGCGTGTCGACAATATTAATTACACACAAACAATTGCTAAGATTGAAGATTTTATTAAATCAAAAAAAACTCATCAAATATGCACTGTAAATCCTGAATATCTTATGACCGCTCTTCATGATGATGAACTACAAAATATTCTCAATCAATCTGCACTCAATGTTGCAGATGGCGGGGGACTATTGTTTGCGGCTAAATATACCAAACAAAAACTACAATACAAAGTTACTGGCGTAGACCTAATAAAGCATATTGCTGCCTTATCACACAAAAAGGGTTATAGAATCTTTTTATTAGGAGGACAAGATCACGTTGCCGCTACAACAGCACAAATTCTAAAAAAACAATATTCACATTGCCAAATTATTGGTGTTTTTGAAGGAAATCCTATCATAAGACCAATTTCTAAAAAAATTTGGCTTAATAATTATCAAATAAAACGTAGCCTTGATGTAGCCGCACAATCCTCAATTCATCCTAATAATCAACAAATTATTTATAATATCAACAAAACCAAACCAGATATTTTACTTGTCGCTTATGGCTGCCCAAAACAAGATAAGTTTATTGCTCGTTTTGCCCAACAACTACGCGTACCGGTCATGATCGGCGTCGGAGGGACTTTCGATTATATTTCCGGCAAAATAACGCGTGCACCACAATGGATGAGATCTATACATCTAGAATGGCTATATCGATTATTTCGCGAACCAAAAAGATTCAATCGCATAATAACAGCAACTTTTCGTTTTCCATGGGCTGTTATTACAAAAAAATAAAAATAAGCAGTTTATAGACATACTTAGGTCTTTTTTTCACATAAATTGTTTATTTTTAAGACACATACATCCGCCACAAAGTGACGAATTTGTGCAAGAAAGTGCACAATTTCTTTTTTTTGTTTCGATGATGATTTTATCAATTATTTTTACTACTGTTACATACGGCTTTCCATCTCCGCCGTTATTTTGGCTTATTTCTTTGTAAATATCATCATTGATTTTTCTTTCACTGTTAAATAATATCTGCCTAGATATTGAGTCAATAATTGCAAAATTTATTTGCATAGATTTTTCATATTTTAATTCTTCTATTGCTGAAATAAAAATTTTTTCAACAGCTTTGTCAAACTTTTTCTGAATAAAACTTATTAACCCCAAAATAGTTAAATTTTCAAACAATTCATCAAAATTCATGATTTTTTCCTCCTCAAAATTTTAATTAACAAAACCGTTTCGATTTTATAATTTTTACTCTGATAAGTCAACCTCAACATTTGACAAACATATCTTTACATTTTATGATAAATATGTTATAGTTACTTAAGAATCAAACAAGCTTAATTAAGCTTGTTTATTTTTTACCCAATATTAATAAATTATAAAAAGGATTTAATATGGCCCTTTCACCATTTGAAGCAGCAATCAATCAAATTTGCGACGAGAAAAAAATTTCTCGCGATATTGTTATTGGCACAATTGAACAAGCCATGGCCGCAGCATACAGAAAAGAATATGGAAAACCAAAAGAAATTATCAAAGCAGAACTTGATCTAAATGATTTAACTAAAACAAAGATGTTTCAAGTTTTCAATGTTGTTGAAGATGAAGAATTTATCGAAGAAGCAAATCAACTAAAATTAGACGATGCAAAAAAACTTGATAAAAAATTAAAAATAGGAGACGAATACGTTATTCCACTACCAGCACAAAAAGATTTTGGACGTATTGCCGCACAAACCGCTAAGCAAGTAATTATACAACGATTGCAAGAAGCTGAACGGGATGTGTTATTTAACGAATTTAAAACCAAAGAAGCACTACTAGCCAATGCTGTTGTTCAGCAAGTTTCTCCACGAGATGTAATTGTAAATCTTGGTCGCACCAACGCTATTATGCCACATTCAGAACAAATTCCTGGAGAAAGATATTATTCTGGACAAAGAATAAAAGTATATGTTGTTAGTGTTGAACAATCAACCAAAGAACCTCGCATTCTTGTTACTAGAGCAAGAGGTGAATTTATTTCTAAACTTTTTGAAATCGAAGTACCAGAAATTGCTACTGGAACTGTTAAAATTGAATCTATTGCTCGTGAAGCAGGTTCTCGCACAAAAATTGCTGTATCAGCTCATCAAGAAGGTCTTGATCCAGTAGGTTCATGTGTTGGACAGCGTGGTATTCGTATCCAATCAATATTATCTGAAATTGGCGGAGAAAAAATTGATATTATTCTTTATGACAAAGATCCAAAAACATATATTATCAATGCACTATCTCCAGCTAAAATTGAATCAGTTAAAATTAATAAAAAAACTGAAACCGCCCAAGTTCATGTAAAAGATGATCAACTATCATTAGCCATCGGTAAATCTGGCCAAAATGTTCGTCTTGCATCCAAACTTACCGGATTTAAAATTGATATCATCAAAAATAAATCAAAAGACGAAAGCAAAACAGAGGAAGAAAATAGAACAACCGACATCGAACAAGAAAATACAAAAGCAGTAAAAGAAACAGCCGAAGAAACAAAAGAAATCAAAGATACGTCTAAAAAAACTAAAAAAACAACAAAATCAAAATAATTTTTTTGGTTAGTCTTATTAATAATCATAGCAAGGAGTTTTTATGGACAAACCAAATAATGATATTTTTGAATATTTCAACGACGCCACAAAAAAGGTCTTAATAACTGCACAAAAAATTGCGTATGATTCCAATACCATTACCGGCACTGCGCATTTGCTATTGTCTTTATTGATCACGCCTGGTGTTTGTCGTGATATTCTTACCAAACATTCGCTTCGCCCAGATCAGGTCAAACTAGTACTAAAATTAGAAGAAATCAAAGAAAAAAATACTAAGTCTAATATGACTGAGGAATTTCAAACTGTTTTAAAGTTGGCAATAGACAATATTCAAGACAACGAAGATAATACGCTCAATCCCAAAGACTTATTATGGGCAATCTTAACTTACAAACAGTGTGCAGCATATAAAATTATTACTAAATTAGGCGTCGACAAAGAAGCAATTAAATTTTCTTTGATCGATCATGAAGAAAAAAATACAGAATTTCCAACTATCTTATTTGGTAGTGCTACTATGCCAAAAGATTTAGAAGGTGCGCAAAACCAGTCTGTATTTTTTGATATGCCAATTGCCGGTAACATGCATCCCGTACAAACCAAAAACAAAGAGTCTTATCTTGCAGAATTTGGAATTAACCTAACAGAACTTGCAAAAAATAATAAACTAGATCCCGTTATTGGTCGTGACAAGGAAACAGATAGACTTATTCAAATATTATGTCGCCGCAACAAAAATAATCCTGTTCTTGTTGGAGAGTCCGGAGTTGGCAAAACTGCAATCGTTGAAGGACTTGCGCAAAAAATTGCTGCAGGAAACGTTCCCATGAAACTAATCAATAAACAAATCATTACCATTGATTTAGCCATGACAATTGCAGGGACCATGTATCGTGGGCAATTTGAAACAAGAATCAAAAAAATATTATCAGAAGTCAAAAAAGATCCAAATATTATTTTATTCATTGATGAAATTCATACAATTGTTGGCACTGGATCAGCTGAAGGGTCAATGGATACCGCAAATATTCTTAAACCGTCCCTAACTCGTGGAGATTTAAGACTGATCGGCGCTACCACAACCGAAGAATACAGAAAATATATTGAAAAAGACAACGCTTTGGAACGACGATTGCAAAAAATTATCGTTGAAGAACCATCAGAGAA
>CAZFAN010000027.1:0-8246 GCA_964516525.1 uncultured Candidatus Saccharibacteria bacterium
CGCTTTTCTTCCAAGAAATAAAACATATAAGCTAATAAAGTTGACACCATAACTAAAGGATGCCAATCAAATTCAATCGCAACTTGAACACCAATAAAGAATAAATAACTTATAGCAAAACATAATCCCAAGGCAACTGATTTTAATTTCTTCTTAGCAATCATATAAATTGGCCATGCTCCAAGACATACAATTATTGCCTGTACGATCAATAATGCCCTAGCATCATCCCAAATCCAATAAACCGGTGAGACAATAGCCATAATTGGCTCAAAATGGTCTGATAGCATATTTGGGAAAAACTGTTTGATAGAATCTGAATTATACTGTGTTATATCAACTTCGCCGTTTGAAATTTTATCAGCATAAACAGAGGTCAAAGGTAAATTAAATTGAGAAAAATTCCACACCGCTTGATCGTATCCACCCAAATCCATAGTAAAAGATCCGAAATTTTGATGACGGACAATAGATAAAGTACTATACATTAAGATTGCCAAACCAATAAGTAAATATATAAAAATATCACTCTTTAACTCAAATTTAATTTTTTTACTAAGTGCTATCAAATAATAATAAATCAAATAATAGCTAGCAACGCAGACAAATACAATATTTTGCCAAAACCATGTTTGGCCTAAAAACATTTTCAAAGTAAGACCAAAAAATGCTACATTGAAAAATGAAATATTATTAACGATACTAGTAAAATTTATTCCAATAATTAAAGCCAAAAAAATCAATAGCTGTACGCCAATATTCCCTTCATTTCTATTAAGAAAAAATTTAATTAAAAAGCCAATGATTGCCAATGCAACCACAATAATAACCAAGGTTTTAAGTGATAAAAAACTAGCATTGGGGGCAATATTATTTATCCAAAAGCTAGAAATATCATCTGCTTTATGAATAACTTGAAAAGATATTAGTCCCAAAAAATATGAATTGATAAGCAATAAGATTGCTTCAATCCACCAAATTTTATTAAGATTTTCGAGCGTTTTTTTCATGATTAATAAAGAAAGTTAATAATATTATAATTGCAGCAAAAAGCCACCACATCAAAGATAAGTCATTTTTCCAATAAGGAGTGTCAACCATTCCTTGAATCAAAATAGCGATAATTGCCAATAGGATACTAAAACTAATTTGATTTTTTAAATTAATGTTTTTTATCATTATAATTGTTATTGCAAAAAATGCTATTAGACCCAAAATACCCAATGATACCCACGTCGATAGCCATAAGTTATGTGCGGTCAATGCTTTTGGCGAAATCCAGACGGCATAATTTACCCAATCATTAGTGAGATTTGTAAAATAGTCTTGATAATTCCCAAGTCCTACGCCAAAAAGCCATTTGTCATTTTCAAAAAGTATATTTTTAACGGTCGTATTCCATATCTCAAATCTAATATTGTTTGACGCTGTTATTCTACCACCTTCTTCTGGCGAAAGACTGAAATTTGGCTTAGTGTACTGCCAGCCAACAGCCAACGAACAAATTATGATTATCGAAGCAATAATACTTTTCCAATACCATCTAATTTGCGTTATGTATAAATATTTAATAGCATAACCAATAACCAAGGCTCCAATCAATGCTAATATTGCCGCACGAGAACCAGATAGATATATAGCTATCAAGGAAACAATAATTGAAATAATTTCTAAAACACTGTATATCTTATTGCGTTTATTAAAATTAATAAATAAATCATAAGATGCAATGATAGCTAACGGAACAAGATAAAAAGCTGTGTAATTTGGAGTATAGCCAAAAATACCAACAATACGGTGATCGTCTGTAAAATTACCTAACAAGTATTGATATAGTGAAAAACTGCCTACATAAATTCCGCTCAATGAAAAACTATAAAGCACATTTCCAATACTTTTTTCATTTTCATTATTAGCCAAGATTATAAAGAAAAATAATATTGGATCGAATATTAAAGCTTTAAATTGTCCGAGAGCAACCATTTTGACAGGAGAAACAACAATAGCAACAATGCCAGAGATGAAGAATAAGACAATAGCGGTTATAAAAATCCAATATTTTTTGAAAAATTTAGAAATATTTGTTGATTTTTTATTAACAATCAGGTTGACAATCGTAATAAGTGCCACGATATACAATAAGATTTCAAGCGCGGTCGTAGGAATACCTAAAATATCAAAACGAATTAGATATCCCGGCAATCCAAAACATATTAGATAGATTAAATATAAATTAATTTTTTTCATAATTTTACAAATGAATCATTGTAAAAACTTTATAGATAAGAAAAGCTGGCCAAAATAGCGCTTTAAAAATACCTACCAACCAAAGCCAAAATGTTGGGGTATTTTGACAAAAATAAAATGCAGCACCGATAAACGATAAAAAATAAAATCCGCCCCATTCACCGTGATGATGGCAACGGCATTTATGATTGTCTTTACAAGATTTTTCGACTTTCTTTCCCCATTTTTCTTCACATTTTTTTGCAAATTCTTCACAAGTTTCTTTTTCTTTGGATGTTTCTTGACCCATATATCCTCCTTAATTATTAATAATTTTTACTACTGCTAAATTGCCAAAGGTTTTTGTTTCTACAACCTTTCCATAAAGTGTAAAATCATCGTGCTCAACTGTCTGTGGCTGTAAAATTATATAGATTGGACGAATACTGTTGTCGGTGCTAAGTACAGCATGATGATATTTAAAAAGATATTCATACGCTAATTGATAACTAAAACCGGGTATAGTCTGGGTATAATATTTAACTTGAAATGGAGAACCATTGGTATCATTGGCAATATATTCGGTCACATCATTCATATCACAAAAAGCTAAATGCTGGAATGAAGTAAACTTGTTTGTTTGTCTAGCCACATCAATATCTTTAAAATTTGCAGTAAAAATATCAAGATTGAAAAGCAACATAACAGCTAATAACCCTGCAACTAAAATTTTTCCAGCAAAATTATTTTTTCCGAGTTTATACAAAAATAGCCCAACTATAATAAAAATAGGAGGCCAAATAAGCATCATATAATAATCCCACACATTGCCATGCTTTAATACATAAGAAGAAGAAAAGACAATGAAGAAAAGCACCCAAATCAAAATAAATAAATAGTTTTCACTTTTTTTAAATCCCTTTTGAATAAAAGATTTTATTGCAAGATAAATAAAATTCATCAAAGACAAAATTAACAACCAAGTTATGGCAAGAAAATATTCTTTTTTGTCAGTAAATAAAGATACCAAGTTTCTTAAATCAACAGTAACAACTCGATAAATTTTGTCATACAAAGTCGCATAAACCATGGTTGATTTTGATTGCATAAATAAATAATAATATCCTCTTGTATTGGTAAAATCATGCCGAAACTCAAAAACAATCATTGGCAAATAGAATAAAACAAATAATCCCAAATTAGCTAACCATGTTTTTAAACTAATTTTCGGTTTATAAATCAATACAATTACTATTGCCATTGGAATCAGAAGATAACAAGAAGAATGTAATTGACAAGAAACAGCTAAAGCAATAGTAGCAACCCAGATCCATTTATTGTTACCATTTATGACTTTATGCAATGCATAGAAAAACAAAGTAACAAATAACCAAATAAGATTTGGATTCCATGCGTAACGCGAATAATATATACAAATCCAACTACAAGAAGCTAAAAATATACTAATAAGTGCGATTTTATCATTAAACAATTCTTTGACTAATTTGAAAGTCAGCCACAAAGCTAAAACATTTGCTAAAGCAATAAATACACCACCAGCTATGGGATTAAAATTCGCCAATTTATAAGGGATATACATAATGTAAAAATAAATTGGACCATGATATCCAACATAGCCATCTTCATTGAATGCACCTGGTCCGACTAATGGAGGATGACCCTGTTCTATACCTTTGATTTTGGTAATTTGATATGCCTCATCATTGTAGAATTTTAAATATGAATCAATTTTATAAAGACGAAAAAAACCAGCCAAACACAAAATTAATATCAATAAAATTAATACATAGTATTTAGTTAGAAACGACCAAATTTGATTGTTTTTACGAAGTTGTTTGGACATATTTATTGTGTTTTTTTAGTTAGCGATAGACTACCAACTGCGACCAATAAACCGATAAGCACCCAAATGTGAATAATATATAAGGTTGAGAAAAAATTATATTGTACAAGTGTACCAATAAATGCCGCAAGAAGTCCTGCTAAAGTAAACTTAATGATTGGTTCTTGCGTGCGATAAAAAGCAATAATGCTTCGCCAGATAACAACAATAATAATTAGAATGAAAGCCCCTAGACCAACATAACCAGTTTCTGCCAGCAATTCAATGTACTGATTGTTTACAATATCCCATACATCCATTTCAGCATAATCAGCATAAGGTTTTTTAGCTGCTCCATAATTACCGATACCAACCCCAAACCATGGGTTAGTCTCTGACATTTCCAAGGCATAATCAAATTCACTAAGACGGCCCTGTACTGACTCACCTTCTGTAAAGTCCTCAACTGAAACATGTTTTATGAATTCTTCATAAGCTTTATCTTCGCCTTTATTGATAAACCAATAAACTGCACCGATTGCGATTAGTCCTGCTAAAGTTGCAGTAATGATAATTTTTGGACTTAAAAAGTGACGAGCCATAAGTATAAACAAAACAACCAAAAGCACTCCAAAAGCAAGGTAAGCACCACGAGAAACAGTAAGCACAAGAATAATTATAGAAAAAAGAATTGCAATAAACATCTGCAATCGCGAAATTGACTTAATAGGGACTTTGGCCAAAAATAAAGCAATAAATATTCCTAGAGGAATCATCAGATAGCTGCCAAGATATAATGGCTCAATAGAAAAAGCCTGTACTCTTGGAAAGCCAAAAACAGCTTTAGTGTATCCTTCACGAAGTCCGGTAAGACTGGTTGGCAGTCCAACAACATCTCCCAAAAACTGAAAAAAACCAAAAATACAAACTACCATGGTTGACCAATATAAAACTATAATTACCTTTTCCAATCTTTCTGTTGTATTGATAAATTGGTTCATCATTATGGCAAATATTGAAGTAAAAATAATAAAACCAAATACAATTAACGAACGTGGAAGATATGTGCTAAAAATTAATGAAATTGCGCAAGTTGCCCAAAAAATAATAAACGGCCAGATCAATGGAAACGGAGTAATTTTCTTTTTGTATATCAAGCTTGATAACAGCCATGAGACCAATGTTATAAAACCTATCAGCTGGTTTATTTTTAAAGTCACTGAACCAATATCTATAGTTGGAATGCGCTCAAAAGGTAAAAAGAAAATAATTAGAACTATTCCTAAAAAAGGATTTTTAAAAATAAAATACGTAAGTACGACTCCAATAACAACTCCAAAAGACAATAATACACCGTAAAAGTATTCTATGGATATGGCATAAGATACGCCAAGTAAAATAATCGCGGCTAACAAAATGTATAAAAATTTATTGAAGTTTTTTTTCATGGCTTAAAATATTTAATATTATATCTTGAGCAAGTAAAATATTTTTCTTTGCATCGTAATGAGTAACTGCATATTGACGAGCATCCTTGGCAATACGATCATGTAATCGTTCGTCATCTAAAATACTAATGATTGCCGAAGCCAGTCTATCACTATCTTTTTCTGGTACAAGAAGACCCGCAATCTTATTTGGCACATATTCAGGTATTGCACCTGAATTGGTAGAAACAACTGGTATACCACAAGCCATTGCTTGAACATTAGTCATTCCAACTTGTTCTTCCCACTTCTTTGTGGTGATAGCAGGGGAGACAAACACAGTTGCTCGCTGATAATATGCTGGCAAATCTTTATTGTCAATTGAGCCTTTGAGAATAATTTGATTTTTTAAATCATTTTTATCTCGAAATTCTTTGATATATTCTGTAAGCTCGCCTGTCCCTATTATAACAAGCTGAGCGGTTGGAAATCTTTTATGCACTTTTACGAATGATTTGAGTAAATATTTAATTCCCTTTTCTGGAACTAAACGACCGACATACAAAATCATTGGAGACTTTGTTATATCTTTACTTTCTTTTATTGGACAAAATTCATCAACATCCACGCCCCAAGTTCCCCATAAAAAAGGGATTAATTTATTATCATCTTTGATACCTAACGCATGAATATTGCGCAAAGCACCTTTGTTGATATAAATAACTTTTGTTGCTAGATTGAGATATCTTTTTGCAAAGGCATTTACTATTATTCTTTGAGCAAAACTAAATCTTTCTTTTGCTGGACGATTTTCCCACCATGGAAAGATCAGCGGAATGTTTAGTTTTTTAGCAATGCGATAAGCAACAATACACAACATAAACATTTTTCTCGAACCGTAAGGCTCAGCTCCTTGAATAATATCTGGTTGTGCTTGAATAATTTTTTGATATAAATCTTTATCATCTGTAAAGCGAATTGCGTCTTTTAAATCTTCTTTAGTTTCATTGCCATAAGGAGCATTTTGATAAAAATGTAAAATTTTTACTTTATTAAAATATTGTAACGGCTTTTGGTTGTCTCGTCTTAAACTCTCTGTAATAATAGCTACAACTGGCAAATTATTTTTCATGATAAAGTTTCTCATATATTTTAACTGTTTGAGTGGCACAACGATCCCAGGAAAATTTATTTGCACGCTCCAAAGACATTGTAGATAATGTGCGTAATTTCTCATCATCAGATAAAAGCTTTTTTGTTTCTCGTACCCAGCCTACCTTGTCAGTTGGTGATATCAGGACACCCGCATCACCAACAACTTCTGGAATTGAAGAAGTATTGGAAACAATTACAGGAGTACCACAAGCCATAGCTTCAAGCGGAGGCAAACCAAAACCTTCATAAATCGAGGGGAAAAGAAACATTGATGCGCCATTGTACAAAGCTGGTTTGTCTGCGTCATCTATATATCCTGTGAAAATTACCTTATCTTCAAGATTAAGTTTTTTAACTAGATCAAAAAGTCCTTCATAGTACCAACCCTTTTTGCCGGTAATTACTAACTGCAAATCGCTTTGTTTTAAATCTGCAAATACTTCGATTAAAAATTCTAGATTTTTACGTGGATTAATAGTACCGATATGTAATAAATATTTTCCAGTAATACGATATTTTTGCTTAACTGATGCAATAATATTTTTGTCATGAATCGGCTTGAAACAAGTATCAACTGCAAGTGGGATAACCGTGATCTTTCGTTCAGAAATTTTTAACAGTTTTACTATATCTTTTTTCGTATATTCAGATACAGCAATAATTTCATCTGCATATCTATAAGAAAAAGGCATCCATCGTCCAAAATATTGGCGTGAATAAAACGGAATATCTTTGCCAAATCTGATTGCGATTAAATCATGTATGGTAACAACCACTTTCATACCTTTATTAAATACCGGGGCCGAGAAACAAGGTTGATGAAGAATTTCCACTTGTTTATTTTTAGCTAATTGCGGAAATTTATATTGATCCCAAATAAATCTTTTTGGAGCAGAAAAATCTTCTTCAGTATTTGGTTTAAACAATAAATATTGATTAGTATTATCAACTTTTTTCAAATGTTTGACTAAATTACTTACGTAAAAGCCAAAACCAGTTTTTTCTCCTAAGGTTGTTTGTATATCAATTCCAATACGCATAAATTATTTTTTGATTAACATTTTTATCATATCTTTATTATACCCGCCAACCGCGTACAAAACTACAAAATAAATTATAATAGCTGCAATAATTTGAATAAAGAGATTAAGGTAAGAACAGTAATACAAAAATGCCGACATCGCCAAAACCGCTATGACGGCCTTCCAGATAATACCAAACTTAATATGCATAAGAGGCAGATGTTTTTTGACAATTTGCCAAATAGTCAATAATACTAAAAATTCTGTAATAACTGTTGCAATCGATGCTCCGATATAGGAAAGTTTTGGAATTAATAACAAATTAATTACAATGTTTACTCCTGCAAATAATATATAAGGCCACACCAGTTCGCGCTGTTTGCCGATAGCTACAGCTGTATTGGTGAAAATTTGCGAGATGAAAATAATTCCTGTTGCAAATATTAAAATTTGTAAAACCATAGCTGAATTTGCTTGATGACCAAAGATATTACCAAGCGTTGTCGCACTTTGAAATTCTCCGCCAGCAATAAAACCAATGATCGGCATGGCAAGCAAAAATGTTCCTGCAAC
>CAZFAN010000028.1:0-8171 GCA_964516525.1 uncultured Candidatus Saccharibacteria bacterium
AAAGTTAAAGATGCAGACGAAATTAAAATGTCATCTTTCGATCCAAGCTCCACAAATAAAGTAAGCAAAAAATATACTGCTGACATTGTAGAAGCTCGTCTTATTGAAATATTTTCCATGGTTAAAGATGAATTAAAACGCATCAAAAAAGATGGCTTGATGCCAGCAGGAATTATTCTAACTGGTGGAGGTTCAAAACTTCACGGATTAACAGAATTTGCTAAAGAATATTTAAGACTACCTGCTCAATTAGGTTTTCCTTTAATAGAAGTTTCTGGTATGGTTGACAAATTGGATGACCCTGTGTACACTGCAAGTGTAGGGTTAATGTTAAAAGGCATTGAAGGAGGACAGGAAAATCATAAAGATGGATCTCAGTTTCATCCATCCGTTGATAAAATAGTAGATAAAGCAAAAGATATTTTTAAACATTTCATGCCATAAATGGCAAGCAATTAGTTCTTAGCTATTAGCTTTTAATTATTAGACAAAATTCTAACTATTAAAAACTAATAGCTAATGCTAATCAACTAATTTGCTAAAAGGAGCATTCTTATGGATAAATCAACTGACATAGATACATTTGCCATAATCAAGGTGGCCGGTGTTGGCGGTTCGGGAGGGAATGCCATTAATCGTATGATCGAGGCCAAAGTCAAAGGCATCGAATTTGTAGCTGTAAATACTGATGCGCAAGCATTATTGCACAATCAGGCCCCTATTAAAGTACAAATTGGTAAAGAATGTACTGGCGGACTAGGTGCTGGTGCTGATATTGAACAAGGCAAAAAATCTATTGAGGAAAATAAAGACGAAGTTTATGAGGTACTAAAAGGCGCAGATATGGTTTTTGTCACCTATGGTGCTGGTGGTGGTACAGGAACTGGTGCAGGACCAATGGTCGCATCGATTGCTAAAGAACTCGGTGCATTAACTGTCGGTGTTGTCACTAAACCTTTTTCTTTTGAAGGTGCTCGACGTATGAAAATGGCAGAACTTGGAATCGAAGAACTTAAAGACAAAGTTGATACCCTTATCACAATTCCAAATGACAGATTATTACAAATTATTGATAAAAAAACATCACTTCTTGATGCTTTTGGCGTCGTAGATGATGTTCTTAGACAAGGCGTCCAAGGTATCTCTGATTTGATTACTTTACACGGTATTATCAATGTTGACTTTGCTGATGTACGTACTATTATGGCAGACGCTGGTAGTGCACTTATGGGTATCGGTCGCGGAACTGGGGATAATCGAGCTATCGAAGCTGCTAAAGCAGCAATTGATTCACCATTACTAGAATTATCCATCAATGGTGCTAAAGGTATTTTATTCAATATTACCGGTGGACCAGACATGGGAATGTATGAAATTGATGAAGCTGCAAAAACCATTACTGAAGCTGCCGATCCAGAATGTAATATCATTTTTGGAGCAATTGTAGACGAATCAATGACTGGAGAAATTAAAATTACCGTTATTGCAACTGGCTTTGAAGGCGGTTCAGAAAAAACAAACAAAGAAATGCATGTATCTTCTCCTGAGCCTGTTCGCCATACAGGATTCAATACATTCAACCAACGACCTATAAATACAAGCTATGATAGTTTTACTTCCAATCTAAATCGTCGTGAAAAAACAGAAGAAAATGAAGAACTAGAAGTTCCTGCTTTTATTCGCCGAAAATTGAAATAAACTTATCCACTTTTCTTCGTAATTATTTTTGTGCTAAATTTAAATTAATAAACAAAAAATAATTTATTTTAGTCAAAAATATTTAAGACTAAATAACAAAAACAAATAAAAAATTGTAAGTCCTAGATTACAATTTTTTATTTTAATAATTTTTTGCAAGCTTTCAATATATAGTGTATTATAAATATAATAAATACAACATATTGTGGATTTCTTATGCAATGTCTTAAATGCAAACACAATGAAACAAAAGTCATAGATTCCCGAGTTTTAGGTAATTGTGTTAGACGTCGTAGACAATGCGTCAGATGCAATTATCGATTTACTACCTACGAAAATCCCGAACCAATTGACCTAAAAGTTGTCAAAAAAGATGGTCAATCTCAAGACTTCGATAGAGAAAAAATCAAAAAAGGATTAGAAAGAGCATTAAATAAACGACCTTTTTCACAAACACAAATTGATCAAATAGCTTGCGAAATAGAATTAGAAATTTACAGTAAATACAAAGATACTATTGCAAGCAAAGATATAGGAAAAATTATTTTAACAAAATTAAAAAAAATAGATGAAATTGCTTATGTCAGATTTGCTTCTGTATATAAAAATTTCAAAAACGTAAATACATTTTATAAAGAATTAAATAAATTTAATAATAATAAAATACCAGATTAGCTGGCCGCAAGGAGGAACAATGGTTAAAAAGGGCGAAAAAATTACCGAAGTCAAAAAACGCAATGGAAAAATTGTTGCATTTGACCAAGAAAAAATTACCAATGCAATTTATAAAGCCGGCTTAAGCACGGAAGAACTTAATTTCCGTATTGCCGCAAGACTTTCAAGTAAAGTCACAAAAGAATTAAATAAATCATTCAAAGACGGCCAAGCTCCAACTGTAGAAGATATTCAAGATCTAGTAGAAAAAATTTTAATTTCTTCAGAATACCACGATACTGCTAAAGCATATATTCTTTATCGAGATCAGCATGCCAAACTTAGAGAAGTTTCTAGCACTATAGATACATCTGAACTCATGGAAGGATATTTGAGCAAATTAGACTGGCGTGTCAAAGAAAATGCCAATATGGCCTTTTCTTTGCAGGGACTTAATGTTCATATTTCTTCTGCTATTAGTACTCAATATTGGTTAGATAAAGTTTATTCTCCGGATATTCGTCGTGCTCATCTTGATGGAGATATTCATATTCACGATTTACAACAATTATCAGCGTATTGTTGTGGATGGGATATCAAAGATCTTCTTATCCAAGGATTTCGCGGCGTACCAGGAAAGATAGAATCAAGACCACCAAAGCATTTTCGTCCAGCTTTAGGACAAGTTGTTAATTTCTTCTATACCATGCAAGGTGAAGCAGCAGGTGCTCAAGCATTGGCAAATTTCGATACCTATCTTGCGCCATTCATTTACT
The DNA here is from genome assembly GCA_964516525.1 of uncultured Candidatus Saccharibacteria bacterium. Taxonomy (GTDB): domain Bacteria; phylum Patescibacteriota; class UBA1384; order JAMDBS01; family CAYSHH01; genus CAZFAN01. The sequence goes on from CAZFAN010000028.1 coordinate 3,129, forward strand.
ATGACAAATTAAATTACGAAGAAGTCAAACAAGCTATGCAAGAATTCATCTACAATATGAATGTTCCAACAAGAGTTGGTTTTCAAACTCCTTTTACCAATGTTACTCTTGATCTGAAACCAACCAAAAGTATTGCCAAAGATCCTGTAATTATTGGCGGACAAATCATGGACAAAACTTATGGCGACTTCCAAAAAGAGATGAATATGTTTAATAAGGCATTTGCCGAAGTAATGATGGAAGGTGATGCTTCCGGTAGAATTTTTACTTTTCCAATTCCAACCTACAACATCACTAAAGATTTTGACTGGAAAAACCCAATTAATAAAACTGTTTTTTCTATGGCTTCCAAATACGGTATTCCTTATTTTTCCAATTTTATCAATTCAGATATGGATCCTGATGACGCACGAAGTATGTGCTGTCGTTTACGACTTGACAATCGCGAATTGCGCAAAAGAGGAGGAGGATTATTTGGCGCCAATCCATTAACAGGATCTATTGGTGTAGTTACTATAGATATGCCACGCATTGGATATTTAGCAAAAAACAAAAAAGACTACTTTAAACAACTATCACGAGTTATGGATATTGCCAAAGAAAGTCTTATCATTAAACGTAAAATGATTGATCGATTAACAGAGCAGGGACTTTACCCTTATTGTCGTCATTATCTTCAAGGCATCAAGGATCAATTTGACACTTATTGGAAAAATCATTTTTCAACTATCGGTATTATTGGTCTCAATGAATCTTTACTAAATTTTATGGGTAAAGATATCACTACCAAAATAGGACACAAATTTGCCGAAGAAGTATTAGACTTTATGCGCGATCGTATCGCCCAATATCAACTTGAAACAAACGATTTATACAATTTGGAAGCAACTCCTGGTGAAGGTACTTCATATCGCTTAGCTAAAATTGATAAAAAACGCTACCCAGATATTATTGTTGCCAATGAACAAGCAGTTGAAGAAAAAAATGCCGAACCATATTACACAAACTCTTCTCATCTTCCTGTTGGCTACACAGATGATATTTTTGAAGCGCTTGATCTACAAGACGATTTACAAACAAAATACACAGGTGGTACAGTTCTACATGGTTTTATTGGCGAACAAATCAGCGATCCAGAAGTTACCATGAAATTAGTAAAGAAAATTGCTACCAAATACCGTTTACCTTACTTCACTATTACTCCAACATTTAGTATTTGTCCAAAACACGGCTATATACCTGGCGAACATTTTTTCTGTCCAAAATGTGACGAGGAAATTGGTTACGTTGCTAGTGTCAATAAATAGTTAATAATAAAAGGAAGGGATTTTATGAAAAAAACAGACAAAAAAAATGCCAAAACTCAAAGTCTTCAGGCAAAAAGACAACCATGTGAAGTTTATTCTCGAGTTGTTGGATATATTAGACCAGTACAAAACTGGAACGCTGGAAAAGCAGAAGAGTTCAAAGACCGCAAAACATATAACAAAGTATTTACCGAAAGTTGTGCTTGCAACTAAAAGGAGGAACAATGGTTAAAAAGGGCGAAAAAATTACCGAAGTCAAAAAACGCAATGGAAAAATTGTTGCATTTGACCAAGAAAAAATTACCAATGCAATTTATAAAGCCGGCTTAAGCACGGAAGAACTTAATTTCCGTATTGCCGCAAGACTTTCAAGTAAAGTCACAAAAGAATTAAATAAATCATTCAAAGACGGCCAAGCTCCAACTGTAGAAGATATTCAAGATCTAGTAGAAAAAATTTTAATTTCTTCAGAATACCACGATACTGCTAAAGCATATATTCTTTATCGAGATCAGCATGCCAAACTTAGAGAAGTTTCTAGCACTATAGATACATCTGAACTCATGGAAGGATATTTGAGCAAATTAGACTGGCGTGTCAAAGAAAATGCCAATATGGCCTTTTCTTTGCAGGGACTTAATGTTCATATTTCTTCTGCTATTAGTACTCAATATTGGTTAGATAAAGTTTATTCTCCGGATATTCGTCGTGCTCATCTTGATGGAGATATTCATATTCACGATTTACAACAATTATCAGCGTATTGTTGTGGATGGGATATCAAAGATCTTCTTATCCAAGGATTTCGCGGCGTACCAGGAAAGATAGAATCAAGACCACCAAAGCATTTTCGTCCAGCTTTAGGACAAGTTGTTAATTTCTTCTATACCATGCAAGGTGAAGCAGCAGGTGCTCAAGCATTGGCAAATTTCGATACCTATCTTGCGCCATTCATTTACTATGACAAATTAAATTACGAAGAAGTCAAACAAGCTATGCAAGAATTCATCTACAATATGAATGTTCCAACAAGAGTTGGTTTTCAAACTCCTTTTACCAATGTTACTCTTGATCTGAAACCAACCAAAAGTATTGCCAAAGATCCTGTAATTATTGGCGGACAAATCATGGACAAAACTTATGGCGACTTCCAAAAAGAGATGAATATGTTTAATAAGGCATTTGCCGAAGTAATGATGGAAGGTGATGCTTCCGGTAGAATTTTTACTTTTCCAATTCCAACCTACAACATCACTAAAGATTTTGACTGGAAAAACCCAATTAATAAAACTGTTTTTTCTATGGCTTCCAAATACGGTATTCCTTATTTTTCCAATTTTATCAATTCAGATATGGATCCTGATGACGCACGAAGTATGTGCTGTCGTTTACGACTTGACAATCGCGAATTGCGCAAAAGAGGAGGAGGATTATTTGGCGCCAATCCATTAACAGGATCTATTGGTGTAGTTACTATAGATATGCCACGCATTGGATATTTAGCAAAAAACAAAAAAGACTACTTTAAACAACTATCACGAGTTATGGATATTGCCAAAGAAAGTCTTATCATTAAACGTAAAATGATTGATCGATTAACAGAGCAGGGACTTTACCCTTATTGTCGTCATTATCTTCAAGGCATCAAGGATCAATTTGACACTTATTGGAAAAATCATTTTTCAACTATCGGTATTATTGGTCTCAATGAATCTTTACTAAATTTTATGGGTAAAGATATCACTACCAAAATAGGACACAAATTTGCCGAAGAAGTATTAGACTTTATGCGCGATCGTATCGCCCAATATCAACTTGAAACAAACGATTTATACAATTTGGAAGCAACTCCTGGTGAAGGTACTTCATATCGCTTAGCTAAAATTGATAAAAAACGCTACCCAGATATTATTGTTGCCAATGAACAAGCAGTTGAAGAAAAAAATGCCGAACCATATTACACAAACTCTTCTCATCTTCCTGTTGGCTACACAGATGATATTTTTGAAGCGCTTGATCTACAAGACGATTTACAAACAAAATACACAGGTGGTACAGTTCTACATGGTTTTATTGGCGAACAAATCAGCGATCCAGAAGTTACCATGAAATTAGTAAAGAAAATTGCTACCAAATACCGTTTACCTTACTTCACTATTACTCCAACATTTAGTATTTGTCCAAAACACGGCTATATACCTGGCGAACATTTTTTCTGTCCAAAATGTGACGAGGAAATTGGTTACGTTGCTAGTGTCAATAAATAGTTAATAATAAAAGGAAGGGATTTTATGAAAAAAACAGACAAAAAAAATGCCAAAACTCAAAGTCTTCAGGCAAAAAGACAACCATGTGAAGTTTATTCTCGAGTTGTTGGATATATTAGACCAGTACAAAACTGGAACGCTGGAAAAGCAGAAGAGTTCAAAGACCGCAAAACATATAACAAAGTATTTACCGAAAGTTGTGCTTGCAACTAATTAAATAATTTATGATTATTGCTGGTATTCAAAAAACTTCTCTCATCGATTATCCCAAAAAAATTTGCACCGTTATTTTCACAAGAGGGTGCAACTTTTTTTGTGGTTTTTGTCACAATCCCGAACTAGTCATACCAGATAAATACAACAAAAAGATTCCACTTTATCAAATCTTTGATTTTTTGAAAAAAAGAAAAAACATTATAGAAGCTGTCACTATTACCGGCGGAGAACCAACCATCTACAAAGATCTACCAAGTTTTATTAAAAAAATAAAAAAATTAGGATATTTTATAAAATTAGACACCAATGGCTCTAACCCTATCATGATTAAACAACTGATTAATGACAAGCTTATTGATTATATCGCCATGGATATAAAAAATTCTTTAGATAAATATGATGAGACAACTTGTCGCAAGGTAAATAAACAAAATATTCAACAAAGTATTAATATTATTATGACAAGTGGCATCGATTATGAATTTCGCACCACAGTTGTTCCGGGTCTTCATACAAAAAATAATTTTATAAAAATTAGTCACTGGCTCAAAGATGCCAATAAATATTTTTTACAAAATTTTCGTCCAGGAAAAACTATTGACGAAAAATATAATACATTAAAACCATATACTAGATCGGAGCTACGCGAATTCAAACTGATTCTTGCTAAAAATATTAAGACTGTAAAAATTAGATAAAAAAAGACCGCATATAGCGGCAAATATATTTATTGTCAAAAAATTTGCTTCAAATATTCTGCATCAATATAAATTTCCATTCTTCTTGTATTGATATAAAAAATTTTATCTATCATCTTAATTACTACTTCTTCTTGGTTTTCCATGAGTCTTGGTCTTGTAATATTCATCGTGATTCTCTTTTCATCTGTATCAATAGTTTTGACAATATTTTTTAATTCTTCAACATCTGCTATTGCACATGTAAGATTAATAACAAATAAACATTTATCATTAATCTCGATAAAAAGTTTCGCTTCTTTTATATTGCGACTCAATATTGCCGGGGATACCCAGCGATACTTTATTGGAATACAAATCTTCATTTCTTCACCTCCATGTTAATGATCGTATGATGACATCATACCAAAACCTCTTGCAAAAACAAGATATACCTGTTAGATTAATATTGTTTTGAACGTTTAAAAAAAATATAAGGAGGAAATGAAATGTTTTGTGATAAGTGTCACGAAAACCTATTTTTAGTTGGAGACTTTTTAAAAAAATATTTTTCAA
>CAZFAN010000029.1:0-8161 GCA_964516525.1 uncultured Candidatus Saccharibacteria bacterium
TAAATTCATTATTCACTTGGCAACCCCTCAAACAACAGATATGATATTTGTATGGAAAGCAAGACAATAAATAATATTTCAAATAGTAAAATCGCTTCCGAAATTCAAAAAATTGCGGATATTTTAGAAATTATTGGGGAAAATTCATTCAAAATTATAGCTTATCAGCGCGCTGTGCGATCTATAGAAATGTGCACTGACAATTTATCAGATATTTATATAAAAAGTGGCATAAAAGGATTAGAGAATATTCCAAATATTGGTATAAGTATTGCAGAAAAAATTGCAGAATTACTCCAAACTGGTTCAATCAAATATTTACAAAATATATCCAGTCAAGTGCCAAATCAAGTTTTGTCATTTACTCAAATTCCTGGTGTGGGACCAAAACTTAGTAAAAAATTGTATGACACATTTCATTCGGCAAATATTAATATATTAAGTAAAGATCTCAAGTCAGACAAATATCTTGATGTCTTTAAGGAAAAAACTCGTGCAAATATCCTACGTGGTATTGAAATATTATCACAACAATCAGATAGAATGTTGTTGTCTGTTGCTGAGCCAATTGCAAAAGATATAACCAATATTATTAGCAAATATCCCGAAGTAGAAAAAGTTGACGTGGTTGGTAGTTTGCGCCGGATGACTGAAACTATTGGAGATATTGATATCGTTGTCTCGCAACGAAAAATCAAAAATTCCGCCCTTATTAAAGCTACGACGGATAAGCAAAAAACAAAACTCAAAAATAATGAAATTATCGATAAATTTGTAAAAGAAGATTTTGTTGCAAAAGTGATTAGTTATGGCGATACCAAGGCAACAATTATTCATAAAAAAGGACCGCAAATTGATCTAGAAATTCTACAGGCAGAAGAATATGGGTCGCTTCTGCAGCATTTTACAGGATCCAAAGAGCATAATATTGCTTTACGTACTTATGCAGAGAAACAAGGATTATCAATTTCTGAGCATGGAATCAAAAAAATACAAAATAACAAATTAAAATTAAAAATTATTAAATGTCAAAAAGAAGAGGACGTGTATCGTACTTTAAAAATGCAAACACCGTCACCAGAGCTTCGGGAGAACAAAGGCGAAATTGAAGTAGCTATTAAACACCAATTACCAAAATTAGTCGAACTTAGTGATGTCAAAGGGGATTTGCAAATGCACTCGACTTATTCTGACGGGCAAAATACTATCATGGAACTTGCAATATCTTGCAAAAAGCGTGGATATGAATATATGTCCATTACTGATCATCCAAGTACTCTAGGTGTTACACATGGATTAAAAGAGTCAGATATCAAAAATTATCTTCGTGATATTCATGAAGCTCAACGTAAAATTGGCATTTGTATTTTTTCTGGTATCGAAGCAAATATTAAGCCAAACGGTGAAATTGATTTACCAGATAAATTTCTTAAGCAGCTAGAATTCGTAATTGCCTCTGTACATAGTAGTTTTTATCAAAATAAAAAAGATGCAACTGCGAGACTTGTTAAAGCCATTGCTAATCCTTATATTAAGATGATTGCTCATCCTTCGGGGAGATTGATTAATCGACGACCGGGGATTGATGTTGACTGGCCAGAAATTTTTGTGGCTTGTAAAAAGTACAATAAAATTTTAGAAATAAATTCTTTTCCAGATAGGCTTGATCTTACCGATATTTTAACTAAAAAAGCTATCGAATATGGCGTTAAATTAATGATAAACACCGATTCTCACAATATTCACAATTTAGAAAATATGCGTTATGGTGTTGCCGTTGCTCGTCGTGGTTGGGCGACGAGAAAGGATATTGTAAATACTTATCCACTAAATCAAATATTAAAAGTTATAAACAAGTAAAATTTCTTTAAATTTGGTAAAATAATATATAAGGTATAAATACACGAATAATGTATGTATTTTATACAAAAAGTTTATCTTAATATCTAAACATGATCGAATTCATAGACGTTACAAAAGAATATAGTGACCCAAATAATAAGGGGCACAATATTAAAGCCCTTGATGAGGTTTGTTTGACGATTAAACAAGGCGAATTTGTTTGTTTGGTTGGTTCTTCTGGTGCAGGCAAATCAACTTTAATAAAAAATCTAATATGTGAAGAAAAGCCAAATTCAGGAAAAATTTTGGTTTTTGACCGAGATATTACTAAGCTAAAAAATGCAGAATTACCATTTTACCGTCGTAAGTTAGGGGTGATTTTTCAAGATTTTAAATTATTAGAACATAAAACTGTCTATGAAAATATTGCATTTGCTTTAGAAGTTTGTGAAGTGCGTGATGAAATTATTAAAGATAGAGTGCCAAAGATTTTACAAATGGTTGGTTTGTCAGAAAAAGAAAATAATTTCCCCGATGAATTATCGGGAGGCGAACAACAGAGAGTTGCGATTGCGCGATCACTGGTCCACTCCCCGGCTGTAGTAGTGGCAGATGAGCCTACTGGCAACCTTGATCCTAAAAATACTGATGATGTAATTGACGTTTTGGAAAAGATTAATCAGGCAGGAGCAATTGTGATTTTGGCAACTCACGATAAAGCTATTGTAAACAGACTTCGACGTAGAGTTGTAGTTATTAAAAATGGTAAGGTTATTTCCGATCAAAAAACAGGTAAATATTTAGATTAAATATATGAGTTGGACAACATTCAAAAGAGTTATAAAATTAGGTTTTACAAATTTTTATCGCAATGGTTGGTTATCATTAGCAACAACTCTAGTAATGAGTTTAACTTTGGTTATTATTAGTATTTTTGTTATTTTTAATTTAGCTATCAACGTTACAACAGAAACATTGAAAAGCAAAATGAATATTTCTGTTTATTTTTATGATAGCGCTACAGAAGAGCAAATTGCTATTATTCAGTCCCAGATTAATAAACTTCCAGAAGTAAGCGAAGTGAATTATATTTCCAAAGAAAAAGCATTAGAAATTTGGAATAAAAGAGAAATTAACGAGCAAATTAAAAATTTAGTTACTAACGACAACAACCCACTTCCTCGCAGTATTGAAATAAAAGCCAATGACCCTGAGCATCTTGGCAGTATTGCAACATTTTTATCCAAAGACGAATATAAAACATTTATTCGCAAAGTTGACTATCAGGAAAACAAAGACATTATTAAAAAACTTAATCAAGTTATAGCTTTCTCTAAGAGATTAGGTATTATTTTATCTTCAGTATTTGTAGTTATCTGCATTGTAGTTATATTAAATACAATTAGGCTTTTAATTATTACAAGAAAAGATGAAATTGGCATTATGCGCTTAGTAGGTGCGAGTAATACTTTCATCCGAGTGCCATTTTTTGTAGAAAGTATTTTATATGGTGTGCTAGCATCAGTTTTGTCATTGATTATAATTTCAATTGGATTAGCCGTTATGACGCCATTTATCAATAATTATTTAGGAGATTTAAATATTAATTTTAATACATTTTTTGTTGATCATTTATTTGTAATTGTTTGTTTGCAGTTATTAATTAGTGTAACAATTAGTGTTGTTTGTAGTATTATTTCTATTCAAAAATATCTTAAAATTTAATTTTTTTTAAAAAAAGTTATGAAAAAATTTGTCGATTTCATAAAAGTTTATAAAATATTATTTATATTTATAATTAGTATTTGTTTTTGTATATCCAACGTTAAAGCTGCTACCGTTTCAGACTTACAACAAAAACAAGCTGAGCTTAACCAACAAATACAAGATAATCGCACTAAAGTTAAAGAAACAAATTCAGAAATTTATCAAATTTCTGATGATATTTCAGTATTAGAAAATAATATTAGTACAACAGAAAGTAAAATTGGTGATTTGGAAACTCAAGTAGAGAACAACAAAAATGATATAGTAAAAACCCAAGAACTAATTGAGTCAAGACAGCGCGACCTGGATAAACAATTGCAAAATCAATCAGAATCATTGCGTACTATATACGAAGCATATAAGTATTCAAATCCCGTTCGTATGGTTATTACTAGTACTACCTTATCTCAGCTTATCAATCAAAATACATACATGGAAGCAGTGGAAGACAAAATTGAAGGCACGATTGCAGAGATAAATAAAATAAAAGCTGAGCTAGAAGATAATAAGACAAAATTAGAGCAAGAAAAGAAAAATCTTGAAACTTTACAAGAGCAAGAAAAAGCTTATAAAATCGGTCTTGAAGAACAAAAAAGTACTAAAGATAGATTATTGGAAAATAAAGAATCAGAAAAAGCTTCTTTGGAGGAACAAATTGAACGGGCAAAAACAATGCAAGCACAGGTAGAAGCGCAGATTTCTTCCTTGATGCGCAGTCGAAGCTCCGGTAGCAGTAAGGGCGTAGTTGCAAGTGATCGTGGCACATCGTCGGTTGGTTTTATGTGGCCGGCAGATTATATGTATATCAGTGCTTATTATGGAGAATCAACACCCTTCCAATCTTTTCATACTGGTATAGATCTTGCAAACATTTCTGGTACTCCAATTTATGCGGCAGCAGATGGAGATGTGTCTACAGTGGCATCTATGGGAGATGACGGTTATGGAAATTATATTGTTATTGGCCACAATGCGCGTTTTGCGTCATTGTACGGCCATTTGCAAAGCTTTGCGGTAAGCGAAGGGGCTCATGTTACAAAAGGACAAATTATTGGTTACATGGGTACAACTGGTTGGTCAACAGGTCCCCATTTGCATTTTGAAATATGGGAATCTTCTGACGGTCAAAATTATGCAAGAACAAATCCGTCTTTATATCTGCCATAAAATATAAATTAATAAATTTTTTGAAAATATTCATTTATTATGCAAGTGAATATTTTTTAATATTGATTATTCCTTAACCTATCTGTTATCATTAAGCTAAAGGATTACATGAATCAAACAAAAGAAAAAAATCAAGACGACAAAAACGAAGAAATTTTAGATGTAAATTTTGATAACAATTTACGTCCGCAGGAATTTTCTGATTTTATTGGACAGAAGAAAGCAAAAAAAAATTTTGAAATAATTACTAAAGCTGCAAAACTCCGTGGCGAATCATTGGAACATATTTTAATTTATGGACCTCCAGGCTTAGGTAAAACAACTTTGGCGCAAATTATTGCACGTTTTATTAATACAAATATTAAAGTTACTTCTGGTCCTGCAATAGAAAGATCAGGAGATTTAGCATCTATTCTTACTAATTTATCGGATAATGATATTCTTTTTATTGATGAAATTCATCGCCTAAATAAAAATGTCGAAGAAATACTTTATCCTGCAATGGAAGATTACTCTTTGGATTTAGTTTTAGGAAAAGGTCCGTCTGCTAAAACTTTGAGAATTGATCTTCCAAAATTTACTTTAATTGGTGCGACAACGCAAGCAGGTTTAATCTCTAGTCCCATGCGTGATCGTTTTGGTTTGATTGAACGTTTAAACTATTATGAAGTCGATGAGATTGAAAAAATCGTTGAACGTTCGGCTAAAATATTAAAAATATCAATAGACAAAGACGCAGTTAAAATTCTTGCAAATTGCTCTAGACGTACGCCAAGATTAGCCAATAGATTATTAAAACGCGCCAGAGACTATGCTCAAGTTGAAAATGCTAAAATTATTAATTTAGATATCGCTAAAGCATGTTTAAAGATGATGGAGATTGATGATCTTGGGTTGGATAAAATAGACATGACAATTCTTCATACTATAATCGATAAATACAGTGGTGGGCCGGTTGGACTTGAAACAATAGCCGCAAGTGTTGGCGAAGATGTTAGCACCATTAGTGATATTTATGAGCCATACCTTATGCAAATAGGATTTCTTGATCGCACTACCAGAGGGCGAAAAGTGACAACTTTAGCTTATCGACATCTTGGTTTAGATAATAAAAACACTGAGAATAATATATTATGAATTTGTGGTTATTGTTAGGTTTCATTTTATACGCAATCTTTTTATCAGCGTTTATTGTGTATTCAATTGTTGGTTTATATCATTTAAATAATTATGGTTATGTAGGTGATGCGTGTGCTAAGGTTAGAGCTAGTTATATTATAATTGCTAGTTTAATAATTATTGCTACGGTCGTTACTTTTATAATAACTTAAAAAAATATGCTCGAAAAAAGTAGTTATTACCCTGGTCAGCAATCAAAGGAGGAAATTGTACTGTTTATTAGGCAGCATAAATTTGCTTATGTAAAATGGGCTATTATTCTATTATCTTTATTAATTTTGCCCCCAATTGCTTTTTTTCTTGCTGTGAATAATAAAATTATAGAGCTAAATAGTGGAAATTACGATTATTTTATTTTAATTGCAAGTGCGTATTTGTTATTTTTATTGGCTTTATTCCTAACAACGTGGATAGAATATTATCTAAATGTTGCCATTCTTACTAGAACTCATCTGATCCATATTAGACAAAGCGAATTATTTACTCGCAGTGTTAGTGAACAAAGTTTGCTACGCGTGCAGGATGTTTCATCAACTTTAAAAGGTTTTTTTAGTAATTTATTAAAATTTGGTGATGTGTATGTAGAAACTGCTGGTGAAGAACCAAATTTTATTTTAACAAATGTTGCTAATCCTAATGCGGTTGCAAAGGTAATTATGGAGATACATGAAGAGTTAGTAACTGAGATTCAAAGTAATGTAGAAATTGCTGACGGGATAGGCGAATTTTATTCTGCGAAGGTCAAACAAAAAAAACGAGAAATAAACTTAGAAAAAGGTAAAATAATATCAATCCAAAAACCGGAAATGATTAAAGAGTCAAGCAAGAGCGATAATGAATTTGATAATAATACAATTAAAAATAATTTAAAATCTGCTAAAATAAATAAAAAAGATAACCATTCAATTTCAGGATTAATTATTAAAAAAGCATATAGTCCAATAACTAGCATTGCTAAAGAAAAACAGTCGCCTATATTTTCGAAGAAAAATAATCTACCCATATCTTATGGGTTAGAAAATAACGAAAAACACGATAGAGACGCAGAAGGGGAGATGAAAGAAGGGGAAGAAATTAAATTTTAATTTTGGAGGGGAAAGATTAATAAGTTATTTAAATTATTATTTTTAATATTTGTATGGTTATGCGCAAACATGGTAGTTCATGCGCAAACAATCCCAAGCGTCATTATTAATGAAGTTTGTTGGGCCGGTTCAAGTATTTCAAGTGCAGATGAATGGATTGAACTAAAAAATATATCTTCAGAAACAATAAACGTTCGTGGGTGGCAAATAGAACATGCTGCCAGTAGTGGAAAGACTTTATATCTACCAGATGATAATGATTACAATATTGCTCCAAGGCAATATTTTTTAATTGCGAATTATGATAATAGCAATGACCATAGCGTGCTTGCAACCAAACCAGACATTGTTGATACAGGCTTATCATTATTAAATACTAACAACAATAATTTAATTTTAAAAAATTCTCAAGATGAGGTAATCGATGAAGTTATTTCTAACCCTTGGCCAGCCGGAACCAATGATCCTAAAGCCAGTATGGAGAGAATAGATGATTTGGATGGATTGAATATACAAAGCTGGCAAACAGCAAATTTGCAAACTAATCTTGAACCAACAATTGTTGATTTTGCTACTCCGAAAGCAGAAAATAGCCAGTCTATGTTCAATATCCCAACATTTTCTAATGAATATTTAGCTACTTTTATAAATTTTGACAATGTCAAAGAAGCAAAAGCAATAGTTACGGAAGTAGTAGACGGCGACATTATTGAGGTGTCAATAAATAATTTAAAATATAAAGTTCGGTTGATTGGGGTAGACGCGCCAGAGTCAAGTATATCGAGTATGCTTAAAATTGATGAACCGTATTATTTACTGTCAAAACAATATACGATCGATACTCTTCTAAACAATGAGATTAGATTATTTGTTAATAGCGACAAATTACTTCGTTATGATGATTATGGTAGACTATTAGGATTAGTAATTATCGACGGACGTCTATTTAATATAGACCAGATCAATACTGGATTTGCCAGAAAATATTCTTTAAATGATACTTTAATTCATTCTGATGCTTGGGTGCAGTCAGAACAAATTGCAAAAAATAATTTCATGGGTATTTGGAGCGATCTGAATAACAAATGTATTATTATTAATGAATTTATGCCAAACCCATC
>CAZFAN010000030.1:0-8027 GCA_964516525.1 uncultured Candidatus Saccharibacteria bacterium
AAACACTAATTACAAATACCAAATAATTAAAATTAATTTAAAGCATCAAAAAAATATTAACGAAAGAGAGATTATTGTTAGCTATGAAAAATAAAAATATTTTATATATTCAGACAAAGGAAATAACTGAATTTGTGTTTAAGCTCAAAACAAATGATAATTTTTACATATCTAAAAATAGTTGTAAACAAGGTAAATTATCAGAAATTTTATTGCAATCTATAGATAAGTTTATTAAAGAAAGTAATCTTATTTTGCAAGATTTGGATGCAATCGTTGTTTTTTCCGGACCTGGTTCTTATACTAGTTTACGTATAGGAGTGGTCACTGCTAACTCTTTGGCATGGGGATTGAATATTGAAGTTATTGGCATAAGTGGAAAAGTTTTATTTGAAAAAGTTGTTGACAAGTTAAAAAATACTGCAAAAAAACAATTTGATAAACCTGTTGATGTGCATTATCAACAATAAAAAAAATGTTAATGTGTTATAATCAAATAAATTAAACGTAAATTAGTACAAATTTGGAAAGGATTTTTTTTGTTCGGAAAACGAAGAAATCATGTTGTAGATAATAATGGTAAATTACTAAATAATAAAAATACTGTTGACCATTATTTAAAACCAAATAAAAAGAAGATGAAGCCAGTTTGGATCGTTGTGATTGTATTGGTTCTTTCTGCTTTAACCTGGGCTGGCGTATATGCATACAATACTTATAAAAAAGTTGTTAAGGAAAACAAAGGAGATTCAGCGCCATTTTTATCTTTTTTGGATAACGTAACACCTGACAAACTAAAAGGTGAAGGTGACGGCAGAATCAATATTTTACTTTTAGGTAATGGCGGATCAGATCATCCAGGCGGAACTTTAACTGATACAATTCAAGTACTAAGCATTGATCCTAACAATAAAAAAATAGCTATGCTATCAATTCCGCGCGACTTGTATGTTGAGATTCAAGGATATGGTGGTACCAAGATTAATGAAGTTTATTATATTGGTGAACAAAACCCTGACCTTGCTGGAGATGGCGCCCAATTATTAAAAGATACTGTTTCGGATATCTTAGATTTGCCAATTCATTATTATATTAAGCTTGATTTTGAAGGATTTAAACAAATTATTGATAAATTAGGTGGTATCGATATTAATGTCAAAGAAGCTTTAAGTGATCCTTATTATCCAGCAGAAGATATGGTTGCCTATGATCCATTGTATATCGAAGCTGGAGAACAACACATGGATGGCGAAACTGCCTTAAAATATGCAAGATCGCGTGAAACTACATCTGACTTTAGTCGTTCTGCTCGTCAGCAACAAGTAATGATGGCTGTACGCGAAAAAGCATTGAGTGCTGGACTACTTGCCAATCCAAGTAAAATAACAGACATAATTAATATTCTTGGCGATCATGTAACAACGGACATACAAGTCAACGAGATGCAGAGACTTGCAGAATTATTAAAAGAAGTTGACACTTCTAGCATTACTTCAAAAGTATTGGACAACGATACTGATGGTCCATTGATTTCAAGTACAATTAATGGTGGCTATTATCTTACAACAAAAACAGGTGATTATACTCAAATTCAAAAAATCGCGCATGAGTTATTTACAGATCCTTATTTACAAGAAGAGAATGCCAAATTGGAAGTTTTAAATGGAACATCACAAGCAGGACTGGGCACTGATCTGTCTGATACTTTGAAAAGTTATGGGTATAATGTTGTAAATGTTGATAAGAGTGATAAGCTTTATGATAAAACTACAATTTACGATTATAGCAATGGAAAATATCCTTATACTATTCAGTTTTTGAAAGAAAGATACAATGCGACTGTAACAACAAAAACATCTACCAATAGTAATGTTGACCTTCAAATAATTGTCGGTAATGATTATCTTAATTCAAGTAATGAATAATTTCTTCAAATCAATAAAAAATATTATACTTTTATTTTTATTAATAACAACTATTATTTTATTCTGTGTTTTTAGTAGAAATATTTATTTTAATATTGCAATAATCCTAATTGGTATTTCTGCTTTGTATCTACTATTATTTCAGCATAATTATCAAGTTGCCAGCATGGTAACAATACTTGGCATTGTTTTTGTATTTATAAATTTTTACCAATCAAGTATATTATTTATGCTATTAGTGGGGTTGGTAACTATAGGTTTGACATATTTTTATAACTTAAACAATATAGATAAGAAAATAAATCTTCTTTATTCTTGTGTGCTAGGCATAGTTATTTGCCAATTATTATTTATTTTTGCAGCATTTGCTTTCTCAGCGATAGCAACAGCATTATTTACTTTACTAGTTTATTATTTATTTTTAGGATTAGTGAAATTAAATATTGAAAACGATTTGAAAATTTCTTCTATGGCTAGATATGGTCTTGTTTTTATTGTCTGTGCAGTTATACTTATAATAAATAATCAATATTTTTAAAAATACATAAAAAGGAGATTTATGGAGAAAAAAGAAAAGACTAAACATAAAATGAAACTGCCTTGGTGGCTATGGGCAATTATAGGCTTAGTAGTTGTTTACCTGATTAATGGTATTGTTTTCGCTTGTATTATTTATAAAAGTTACCCAAACAATCTAGCTTCAGGCAAAAAATATCCTGACCAGCAAAAAGTTACGGTTTTCATGACAAAAATTTATCCTTATCCTGCGGCATGGGTAAACTGGCGACCGATTTGGGTGAAAGATTATTACAAACAGTTAGGTTTTGTTCGTCATTTTTCAGAAAAAACCCAACAACAAATGCCAGAAAATTCAACATTGGAAAAACAAGTTATTGATCAAATGGTTGATACAGAATTGTTACGACAACAAGCTAAAAAGTATAAAATAACTGTTTCTACAAAAGATATTGATGATACTTATAACCAACTTGTAGAAGAAAATAATGGTGAGGAACAAGTAAGTCAAATCTTGGAAGAACTTTATGGTATGTCAGTAAAAGACTTTAAAGGTTTAATTAAAGATCAGTTATTGAGTCAAAAAGTTCAAGATGAGTTGTTTACTACTGTTACGGCTAAACACATTCTTATTAAAGATGAGACTAAAGCAAAAGAAGTCTTGGAAATGGTTAAAAAAGGTGAAAAAAGTTTTGAAGATTTAGCTAAAGAATATTCTGAAGATACAGGCTCTCGCGATAATGGTGGAGACCTTGGATCATTTGGTCGTGGCATGATGGTTAAAGAGTTTGAAGATGCAGTATTTGCAATGCAGCCAAATACAGTTAGTGATAATTTAGTAAAAACTGAATATGGATATCACATTATCAAATTAGAATCAAAGACCGGTCAAGTAGATATGTCTTATCTCGATTGGTACAACCAGGTTAAGAGCCAAGCAAAAATTAAAATTTGGATAAATACTACAGCTAAAGATTCTGGAAATACCAACGTAATTTCTCCTTCGGTTAGTGCTTCAAGTTCAGCAGAAACAGCAACTCCAACGGTTTCTGCAAGTGCTTCTAACTAGTCTGATTAGGAATTAAATAATAAAAATACCCTGCAGCTGCAGGGTATTTTTAAATACTTATTAGTATTAAATCAAAGCGCTCGAGTACTGCTTTTATTTGAAGTGAAAGAAGTATAGGCTAGATAAATTATACCGATGGTAATAATCAATAAAATAAGATTTATATAAGGAAATTTATTGATTGGATCGGGAAGATTGGTTTTTGCAGCAGTAATTTTTCCAGCTCTTTCATGGTTTCCTTCAGTTTGAATTTCTGAACTAGTTTGAGACTCTTGTGCAAGTACTTGGCTAGTTAGACTAGGCTGATTATTTGATTGTCCAGAATTTGATGAGCTAGCTGTAAAGCCTGCGACGCCACCAGTTATGACAACTTGTAGACTATTTTCTGAATATTTATCGTCAACAGCTGCTCTTACGGTTACACTACCAACTGTCAAGCCAGTCATTAAACCATTTGCATCGACTGATACACTACCAGCGCCAGTCACGGTCCATGTTATTGTTCTACCGGTTATTAGATTACCATAAGCGTCCTTTACACGAACTTGGTATTGGTGTGTTCCATTGATATTAATTTCAGAAATTTTATTAATAATCTCAACACTATTTACAGTATCATTAAAACTTGCGACAGTGATTTGTAAAGTTGAAGTTTTCCCGTTGTAACTAGCTGTAATTGTATGAGTCCCTATTGTTCCACCAGTGTAGACATTGTCGTTTAGATAACCAGTCAAATCATCAGAACTCAACGAATAACTAGCCAAACTTGTTACTGTCCAACAGTTGCCATAAACATCGTAAGCATTTACAGTCAAAGAACGTGTGCCTCCAGCTTTAGCAATAATAGTATCAACAGTTGAAACAACGATATGATCAACTCCAGCATGATCCACATGTAAACTTGCAGTATCGCTTAACGCTCCCAATGTTGCAGTGACAGTCCAGTCACCTGCAGTCTCGGAAGTATATACATTGCTTGCCCATGTACCATGAGCATTAGTATCAATGGCATAACCTGCACTTGCTGTCACATCCCAAGAATTACCATCTGCGTCAGTTGCAGTTACGGTATATGTTTGAGTATTGCCAGCAGTGATAGTTGCACTATTTGGTGTCACATCAATTGAAGTAGCAACACCATGAGAAACATTTGCAGTAACATTATTTGAATTTAGTCCACTATAAGTAGCATAAATTGTCCAACTGCCAACGCTTCCAGCGTAGTAAGTTGCGTCAGTAAAATATCCTGTTGGATCGTCTTCGTGCCATGTTACGTCATTTGTAATATCCCAAGTATTTCCATATTGATCTGAAGCTGTTGCCACAAAAGCTTGTGAATCATCAGCTGTCATACTCAATGGACCAACTGGAGTTATGGAGATTGAGGTGGCAGCATCATGCACTGTAGAAATAGATTGTGTCGTAACAGTTATGTTATGTACGACCGTTCCAGACTGTGCTGATACTGTTGTTTGTTGCCCAGCAGTTGTAGGGGCAGTAAGTGTAACGGTATTTTTACCAGACGCATTAGTCACACCAGTTGAAGATGATAATAGAAAATTACTATTACTAACTGTCCAAGACACGTCCTCGTTGCTAATTGCATTGCCATATTGATCATGTAGCGTAAATTCAATATCTAAATTATTGCCAACCACAATTGTTGACACTCCGCCGGCCGTGTTAATTGAAGATTGTACCTGGTTGGGAGCATTTGGCCAAATACTAAAATAACTTGTGTCAGTCGGACCGTCAACTGTTGATCCAAGATGAGTGGAGGTAATTGTTAGTTGATATAATGATCCGGTGGTTTGATTATTAATAATTCCAGCGAGGCTGACAGAAACTGCAGTATCAGCTGAAAGAGAAGATCCTGCATCAAGTGTTAATACTGCGTTTTGTCCATTTACACTTAAGGTTGTTGTGCCTGTGATACCACTAATAGCATCAAGACTAACACCTGAAATGTCAAAGCCTGCAGGAAACCCAATAGTTATTTGATCATCAGCTACTAACGCACCAGTAGGAGAACTACGAAAATCAACTCGATATGTAGTTGTTTCTCCTGCTTTATTATTTGAAAGGGTAGCGCTAGGTGAGCCACCAAAATTCGCTGCATAAGTGGTATTGGCGGTCAATAGACTGATGATCAATGTTAAAAATATACCTATTTTAATAAATAGTTTCTTAAACATTGATATTCCTTTCTAGTTTTTTAGAACTTTTAAAGTAACACACTAAATTTAAAACAATATAAATCTGTAATGTTACCGATAGACCTTTTCGCCCATCCGTACATAATTAATCGTAACATGTCTGTGTCTCCTGTCAATAAGGAAGAAATTATCTAAATATTTACCGTTCGTAATTTGTATTATTTTAAACAATTTGCTAGATTAAAGTTACTTTATTTTAAGAAGGAGGAATCAATGTGTTGTTTAAAAACAAAGAAAATGAAAAATATTATCTGTCATTAATAATAGCAATCATTATATTGCTATTATGTATTGCAACTAATTGCACCAGCGGTAGCGGTGGGTCAGGTAATATTGAGCCTGAACCAACTTCAACTTTAACTCCTACCCCCACTCCTACAATTTCGCCTACTTTAAGTCCTATACCAACACCGACATCAACGGAATCTCCGACTCCTACACCTACGACAACTGAAATTCCCTCACCCACCCCCACTCCTACAATTTCGCCTACTTTAAGTCCTATACCAACACCGACATCAACGGAATCTCCGATTCCTACCCCAACTTCAACAACAGAATTAAAAAAAATTACCATTGATGGATTGGATTCCAATCTCAATGGTAAAATTGTTATTTTCAAAGAAGGAATTACGTCATTTGTAACACAAGCTGAAGTTATAGATGGCGTCGTTAAAGGCGATATTTATGTCGCCAGTGGTAATTATCAGTTTGTTACATCATTTACTGGTGTAACAAAAAAATATTATCCGTCTCCAACGACTTATACGCCGATTAACTCGAGTGTAACAGTCAACTATAATAATTTTGTCGATTTATAATACCCGTTAAACGGGTATTTTTTTTATACAGTAAATACTAGATATATATATTAAATTGGAGTATAGTATTTTAACAGTGTAATTGTATCGCTAAATTATAATATTATGACAAAATTATTAAAATATCTTAAACCATATATTTGGCAACTTATATTATTAATTGTCCTTACCTACATTCAAGTAATGACATCTTTGAAATTGCCTGATTATATGTCAACGATTATTAATAAAGGTATTGTTGGTATGGACAATAATATTATTTTACATACAGGTATTGATATGTTGCTTGTTTCTCTTCTGGGTGGTGTATGTATGATTGGTGTCGGTTATTTAGCATCAAAAATTGCCGTAGGCTTTGGCAAAGATATTCGTTTAGCAGTATTTTCGAAAATAGAAAAGTTTTCTTTGGTAGAATTTAATAAATTTTCCACAGCATCACTTATCACACGTTCTACAAATGATATACAACAAATCCAAACAGTTCTTATTATGCTACTGCGCATGGTATTAATGTCGCCGATTATGGCAGTAGGAGCGATTATTAAAGCTTATGGGTTGGCTCCGCACATGACATGGATCATGGCTTGGGCGATGGGGATTATGTTTGTAGTTATCATGGTTCTCTTTTTTGTTGCCATGCCCAAATTTAAAATATTACAAAAAATGGTTGATAAGCTCAATCTTATTACAAGGCAAATTCTAACAGGACTACGGGTAATACGTGCTTTTAATAACGAAAAGAAAGAAGAGAAAAACTTTGATAATGCCAACACAGATTTAACCAATGTTAGTTTATTTGTTAATCGTCTGATGGCTTTGATGCAACCGCTGATGATGCTAATTTTTAATTTTGTTTCATTGACTGTAATCTGGGTTGGCGCTCGTCAAATAGACTTAGGCAATCTAGCAGTTGGTGACATGATGGCATTCATGCAATATTCTATGCAAGCAGTTATGTCATTTTTGATGTTTGCGATTATTTTTATTATGATCCCAAGAGCTTCTGTTTCTGGTGAAAGAATTGGAGAAATTTTATCAACAGAATTATTAATTAAGGATCCTAAAAAACCAGTCATCGCAAAAGAAACAACAGGTAAAGTAGACTTTAAAAATGTTTATTTTTCTTACCCCGGCGCAGATGTACCTGTACTACAAGATATAAATTTTACTGCTGAATCTGGCCATATCACAGCAATTATTGGCTCAACTGGTAGTGGCAAATCAACTCTTATTAATCTTATTCCTCGTTTTTATGATGTGACTGATGGATCAATAATTGTTGATGGAGTTGATATAAAGAATCTTAAACAAGAAGATCTTTGGAATAAAATTGGTTATGTGCCACAAAAAGGAGTGTTGTTTTCAGGCGACATTGAAACAAATATTAAATATGGTGCCCCAGATGCATCGATTGAAGAAATTACTAAAGCTGCTGGTATTTCTCAGGCAATGGAGTTTATCGATCAATCTCCAGAAAAGT
>CAZFAN010000031.1:0-7838 GCA_964516525.1 uncultured Candidatus Saccharibacteria bacterium
TTTTAACATTTTTTATTGCATTTGTAGCATATTCCAAAATATTCAAAGACGTTCGCACATCACCATTTGCTAACCGTGCTAAAACTTCCTTTGCTTTCTTATCAATATTGATCTTTTCTCTACCCAAACCATTTTGCTTATCCCTTAAAGCCCGCTCAATAACCTTTTCAATATCATCATTATCAAGTTTTTCAAAAACAAATACTCTAGTTCGTGATAATAAAGCTCCTACAACCTCAAAACTAGGGTTTTCAGTTGTTGCACCTATCAAAGTAATAATTCCTTTTTCAATATGAGGCAATAATGCATCTTGTTGTTTTTTATTCCACCTGTGAATTTCATCAATAAATAAAATTGTAGCAATTCGCATACGATCGTTAGCTTCAGCCTCATCAACAATTGCTCTTAAATCTTTAAGTCCCGCTGAAGTAGCTGATAACTTGCGAAATGCTGCTTTTGTTTTTTTAGCAATAATTTGCGCTAAAGTTGTCTTACCAACTCCAGGTGGACCCCAAAAAATCATTGAAGGCAGTTTATCAGATTCAATTGCCATACGCAAAAACTTTCCCT
Source organism: uncultured Candidatus Saccharibacteria bacterium (assembly GCA_964516525.1). Classification (GTDB taxonomy): domain Bacteria; phylum Patescibacteriota; class UBA1384; order JAMDBS01; family CAYSHH01; genus CAZFAN01. The sequence goes on from CAZFAN010000031.1 coordinate 571, forward strand.
TACCAATTAGGTTCTCTTGTCCGATAAATTCTTCCAAATTTTGTGGTCTCATTCGCTCAGCAAGTGGTTTATTCATAATTTTAAACTATCAATCAAAATACAAACTGTCAAAAATCCACCATACGTTTGGTGGATTTTAATAAAAATAAAATTAATAATTACGATAACTAATCAATTTTATCTTGGATATATTTCTTAAGTTCTTCTATTTTTATTAGTTTTTGTTTCATAGTATCACGATCACGAACCGTAACTGTACCTTTTTCTAAACTATCAAAGTCTACTGTCACGCACATTGGCGTTCCAATCTCATCTTGTCTGCGATAACGTTTACCAATATTACCGTTATCGTCAAATTCGCACATAAAATATTTTTTCAAATCGTCGAAAATTTTTCTAGCCAATTTCACTAATTCAGACTTATTTTTTAAAAGCGGGAAAACAGCTACTTTAATAGGTGAAATTCGATACGGAAATTTCATCACAATTCGCATATCTTCATTAATTTTTTCTTCTGTATAAGCTTCACATAAAAGTGCTAGCGCTGTTCTTGCCACACCTGCAGATGATTCAACAACATGCGGCATAAATTTTTTTCCTTGTTGATCGATATAAGACATATCTTTACCTGAATATTTAGTATGTTGTGTCAAATCATAATTTCCACGAGCGTGTAGCCCTTCCATCTCACTAAACCCAAAAGGAAAATTGTATTCAATATCATAAGCTTCTTTAGCATAAAAAACTAAATTTTCATGTTTGTGCCATTGAAGATTTTCCGATTTAATCCCTAATCCAATATAAAAATTCCATCTATATTCTCTTAATTTTTCATATTGATTCATCTCGTCTTGTGGTTCTGTAAAATATTGCATTTCCATTTGTTCAAATTCACGAGTTCTAAAAATAAACTGTCTTGCTGTAATTTCATTACGAAATGCTTTACCAATTTGTGCAATACCAAACGGCACTTTTACTCTTACGGAATCAACAATATTACGAAAATTAATATAGATTCCCTGACAAGTTTCCCCTCTTAAATAAACCGGTTCCTTATCCCAATCTCCAGTAAAATTACCAAGATTTGATTTTACTAACAAATTGAATTTTTTTGCTTGACTAAAATCATTTTTACCACAATTTGGGCATTTAATTTTTTCTTTATTTTTATTAAATAAATCTTGAATTTCTTTTTCTCCCATTTTTTCATCTGCTTTGATATCTATTTCTTCAAGCAAATGATCTACTCTTAATCGCATATGACAATTTTTACACTCAGACAACGGATCGGAAAATCCACTAACGTGCCCCGAGGCTTCCCAGACTTTCGGATGCATAAAAATTGCTGAATCAAGACCAACTATGTCTTCTCGCATTTGAACCATATATTTCCACCATTCTCGCTTAATGGCATTTTCCAATTCTACTCCATAAGGACCAAAATCATACACAGCCGCAAATCCACCATATATTTCACTTGACGGATAGATAAAACCTCGACGTTTACAAAGATTTACTATTTTTTCCATTTTTTCAGATTGTTGTTTCATATATAAAATAATTTTTATTATTATAAATATTATACCAGCTTATCCAAATTAAGTTTTTTAATTTTTACGATTTTTTGCCCTAAAAATACCTCGGCCATATTTTTAAATTTTTCTACGTTATCTGTTATAAAAAATTTATGTTTTACTAGTTTTATATTGCCTTTTGTATCACTAACCAATCCAACAGTTTTACCGACTTCTCTAGCAGCAGGCTCACCACAAGATAAAATTTTAACATTCTTTGATAAATTTTTTCTAATTGCCTTTATTAATAATGGGTAATGCGTACAACCCAAGATTAAACAATCAATATTTTTAAATTTATCTTGAAAATATTCTTTTGAGACAATTTGTGCAACCTTGTTGTCATAAAAACCTTCTTCTACAAGAGGAACAAACAACGGGCAGGCAACACTCGTTACCTGTATTTGTCTATTTATTTTTTTTATTGCTCTTTCATAAGATTCTGAGTTAATCGTTGCGTTTGTTCCAATGACTCCAATGTTTTTACATCCCAGATAGTTAACCGCCTCATCAACAACTGGTTCAATCATACCAATTACAGGAATATTAGAAATTTTTTTTATTGTTTGCAGTGCCACAGCTGAAACTGTATTGCATGCCACCACTAAAACATCAATTTCTTTAGACAACAAAAAAGTTGCAATTTCTATTGCATATTTTTTTATAGTATCCTTGCTTCTTGTGCCATAAGGGACTCTCGCCGTATCTCCGACATAAATAATTTCGCTAGCCGGAAAAACTTTAATAAGATCTTTAACAATAGTCAATCCGCCAATACCAGAATCAAACACACCAATTTTCATAATTCCCAATTCATTAATTTTTAATTAGAAATTGATATACTAAAAAATATTTTTATTTATAAAAGCGTGGAATATCAGTTGGTATTCTTGCTAATATTTCATAATTAATGGTATCAATTTTTTTAGCAATTTCTTCAGCCGTAATTTCAATTTCTCCTTGCTTCCCAATAATCACTACTTCGTCTCCAACATGTAAAAATCTTGGGTTGATACGACTCACATCAACAATTGTCATATCCATGCATACTCTTCCCACAACAGGGCAACGAACGCCTGCAATTAGAACCTCGCCACATCCCGATCTTTCAGTTGTCGTAACTTTACGTGAAGAACAAGAAAAACCCCTGTCATATCCTTCGTGATAACCCACAGGAATCACTGCCAATCTTGTCGCCTTAGTCACTCTATGAGTACAACCATAGCCCACAAAGCCACCCGTCACTTCTTTAATTTGTACGATTTTTGTCTTATAGCTTAGACATGACTTCAAAAATGGACGTACTGTATCAGGACTAGTATTGTCAAAAAATGTTTTTCTATTTTCTTCAGATGACCAATGACCATAAGCAGATATTCCCACTCTTACCATATCAAAATGTGATTCAGGAAATACAAACATTGCTCCAGAAGCAGCAATATGTTTAATCGGAATATCAATGTTATTTTTTTTCAATAAATCAATAATTTCACCGAATTCTTTAAATTGTTCCGCAGTATAGGATAAATCATTTTCCTCTACTGAAGCCAAGTGAGAATATAGACCAATAATATCTGTCTTCTTCACTCTTGATAATTCTTTATATACATTTAAAATATTATTCTTCTTTGTACCTAGACGATTGACCCCTGTTTCAACTTTCAAATGCACTTTAATCTTACTAGTAAATTTTGCTTGTACAATATCAACTGCATGTTGAGGATCTGTAACAGTTATTTCAATATTTTTTAATGCTGCTTGTTCAATAGCCTCCGGTGGAGTATAACCCAATACTAATACTGGTTTAATAATATTAGCTTTTCGCAATTCTAATGCCTCTTCGATACTGTTTACACCAAGATAATCCGCTCCATTTTTTACAGCTTCCTGGGCAAATTCCACTAAACCATGTCCGTAAGCATTTGCCTTTACTACCACCATCAAACGGGTACGCATACGCAATAAGCTTTTAATATTTTTAAGATTATAAGCTATATTTTTTTTATCAATTTCCACCCATTTCAATTGATTCATAGATTCTTTCTTTTTTACTATTGTAAATTACAGTTTAACAGATTGAAACAAAAAATCAACCAATACTAATTAATAAATTTTTCACAATTTAATTCTCTCTCAATAATCTGATGACGCATTTTTTCAATACATCGTTTCAAAACCAATAATCTACAATCATCAAATTTTATCCGTAATAAGTATCTTATATCTTTTGTTTTTATTAAAAATAATATTTTCCAATCATTTTTATTTAAACTAATATTGTTTGATAATTTTTTACCACATTGTCTGCAAATAATTCCACCTTTTTCGTAATTAAAATATAAATCTTCATCTTTAATTTCACCCAAACACACCGTACACTTGTCTAACTGTGGAGCTAATCCCAACAAACAGTAAAGCTTAAATTCAAAAAAATAAATTAGTCTCTGATAATTTTTCACATCTAGAAATGACAACGTTTCAACTAACAAATCAAAAACTGCAGTATTAACCTGCTCTTCAGGTAAAGTCTTACAAATTAATTCCGCAATATAATATGCGCTATTTAATAATTTCCGATCAATTGAAAAATTTTGATGTTCATCAATGATATTGACACTTGTTACAATATCAATATTTTTTCCTTCAACAATTTGAAAATTATTTAAATAAAATAGCTCTACATGACCCGATAATTTTGATAATGTTTTACGTGCTCCTTTGGCAATAACTTTTATGTTTCCTCTATCTCTCGTATAAACCCAAAGCATTTTGTCAGTTTCAAAAAAATTTTTCCTTCTTAGTATTACTCCTTGCGTTTGGTAATTATTCATACTATTTCAAGATTAATTGTAGAACTTTTTTTATTTATCTATCATTTTTTTCATTAATTTATCAGCACTCATTAATTGTTCTGGTGTATTTATTCCATGCCACTCATTTGCTGGAAATTCAAAAATTTTTACTTTTTTTCCTTGGTCAGAAGCCATTCTTATTAGATCGGTAATATCGTATCTGCCAAGTTTATTTTTTTTCAATTTAGGAAAGTATTCTTGTGCCCAAGAAGCATCAAAACAATAACATCCACAATTAACATATTTATATTTTTTAAAATCAGCTATTTTCATAAACTCTTTTTCAATAATCTGTACTAAATTATTTTCTTTATCTACTACTATTCTTCCTAAATCCTTATTATTTTTGACAGCCACTGCCATAGTTACTGCCGCACTAATCATTGATTTTTGTGATAAATGATAATTAATAAACTTATTCAAAGTTTCTTTAGTATAGAATCCAGAATCATCACATTGCATAACAAGGACAACTTTAGTTTTATTTTTTAATTTTTTTATTCCTTGATAGGCAGCATGTCCCGTTCCTAACTGCTTAGATTGTCGTGCATAGCAAGCCTTATCCTGTAAATATTTTTTAACCGTTTCTCCTTTATAGCCAATGACTAATATCGGCTTGTTTTTTGTCAATTGACTGATTGTTCGATAAGTATAGTCTATTACTGGTTTGCCAGCTAAATTTACCATTGCCTTAGAAATTCCTGCTGGCTTACCATTGTTCAATCTAGTACCCTTTCCTGCTGCTAAAACAATCACTTCTAAATCATTCATATTTATATATTATTTATTAATTTTTATTTTTGACATATGGAGCAATAAAAAGTTCCCCTTCCTGCTACTATTACTCGTTTTATCACACCATCACATCGATAACATTTTTCTCCTGTGCGCCCGTATACCTTCAATAATCTATCATAATTTCCTGGCTTACCTTCTAGATTAACATATTGTTTCGATGACGTGCCTTGATAGTTAATAGCTTCAATCAAAATCAATTTTATACCTTTAAAAAGCATTTCTATTTCTTTATTATTCAAATTTTTTGCAAGTCTTAAGGGACTAACTTTTGCGTAAAAACATATCTCTGAAGCATAAATATTTCCTATGCCTGCAATCAACGATTGCTCCATTAAAAGTTGTTTAATTTTTACATTTCCTTTCTTTGCCAATATACTTTTAAACCAATCCATATCAAATTGCGGATTCAAAGGTTCAACGCCTATTTTACTAAATTCATTTTGCAATTCTTCATTATTCATAACTTTAACCCAGCCAAACATGCGCATCTCATTAAAATATAATTTAGAATTGTCTGAAAAATAAAATATCACTCTTGTATGTTTACAAGGCATAGTTTCATCAAATGGAGGGATTGGATGGCCACCTCCATATTTCCCATTATTATCCTCATAGATAAGCTGTCCCGACATTTTCAAATGAAATAATAAAGATTTACCATTATTTAAAGTTATAACAATCATTTTAGCTCTTCGAGAAATATCTTTAACTGTTGCTCCAACAATATCTTCAATCTTGCCATGAAAAATTTTTTCCACTTTAACATCAATCTTTTCAATTTGAAGATTCTTAATTTTTTTCTTTAATTGTCGTGTAATTGTTTCGACTTCTGGTAATTCTGGCATATATTTATAATAATCTTACTTGTTTTATTTCTTTTTTCTCATTATCAAACACTTTAATCGCACCATAGACCCCATCATATCCGGCAATTGGTTTAATTTCATTTTCTCTTACTCTTAATATTCCGTCAACAATTCCTTTATCAATTGTTTTTAATAATTTTTGTTCATCAATATCCAACAATATTTCAAATTCCGATGCTGTATCAGTAATAATCTGCATATATTCCGTTTGTACTTTTTTACTGTTTTTACCGACTCCGCGATATTCGGCAATTATTTCTTGCAGAGGAATAATATGCTTTGATCCAGGAAATTTATTATTAATATATCCTTCTTTTCTGCTTGATAATTCCTCAAGTCGATGAGAAACTCCAATAGTTAATTGCCGGCCACAAGCTGGACAAATATTATTTCTTTTTAAAGATTCGCTTGGTGCCAAACAAATATTGCATAGTCTATGCCCATCAAAATGATATTTTCCCTCTTCAGGAAAAAATTCTATTGTATATAACAATTTATTTTTATCTTTTGTTTTTAAAGCATTACGAATATCAATATAGCTATAATTTCGATCTGAAAAATTAAACACCGTCGCTTCTCTTCCAAGGTTGGGAAGCGAATGCGCATCAGAATTTGATACCAAAGATATTCGATCCAAATCTTTAACCCTCCAATTCATTTCCGGATCAGACGATAAACCTGTTTCTCCGGCAAAAATTTCCTGACTTATTTCTTCATAACATTCTTCCATACTATCAAATCCTGACTTTGAACCAAACACACTAAACCATGGAGTCCACATATGCGCAGGAATAATCATACAATTTTTATCAATTTCAAAAATTATTTTTGCCAATTCTTTTGCTGAAAGTCCAAGTATTGGCCTTCCATCAGAATAAATATTACCTATTGACCCTAATTTTTTATTAATCTTTTCAACTGTTTCCACAGAAGGAGCTGTAACAATAGTATGCACTTTTCTAACTTTACTATTTTGAGTATAAATCGATGAAATTTCAGCTGTCAGCATAAATTTTGGTTTCTTTTCTTTTTTATAAGAAAATAAACCGTTACCCAATGGTATAAGATTGTTTTTTATTTCGCGAAACCAATAAGGATGCGTAAAGTCTCCGGTTCCCATCACATCTATCCCTTTATATTTTGCCCAAGTTGCCAATTCCGATAAAACCATTTTTGGA
>CAZFAN010000032.1:0-7642 GCA_964516525.1 uncultured Candidatus Saccharibacteria bacterium
AAAGAATATGGCAAGTATCTTAAAGAAAACACAAAAACAGGAACAAATTTATTTTGGAGTGTTGGCAAAAAAAATAATGATATTAAAAAACACATTTGGGCTTTAAATTTTCTATCTAAAAATAAAGATAAATATAGTACTAATAATGAACTTTCAGAAGCTTTAAAGCAAGAATCAAAAAAAGAATTCCCCAATTCAACAATGGAAGGCATCAGAGCATTATTTTATAGTAAGCTTATAGGTCTAGTTGAATCAACGAATCCTCTAACTTTTTCTCCTGCATATTATAAAATTGAAGAACAAATTCAAGAGAATACAGAAAAAGCTTGGGGTAGTATTTCTGATCAGATTGAGAAATTTTATTTCTTTAATGATATATCTGGTTTAGTTAATAGGCATTCTGAAACACATGAAAGACGACATGTAGATGAAATGTTTCATATTTATCCGATTTTCTTTGTTTATCAAATATTAACAAGACTTAGAGAAAAGGGTTATGACAAGCCCAGTTTGTCAAAATTTGAAATAAATAATTTTATTACACTTGCAAGAAATCACGCCGACCTGAGTGAATATGTAGATCGCATAATTTCATATAGAAATTATGAAGAAAAATATGAGCTCGAGAAGTATCTTAGACAACAATCAACTATGGATTGTAGGTTTTATAAAACATTAAAATACATAAAATATTTGTCATATTCGCCAAATCATATAGGTATAAAAACAGATATGGTAGATCAATTAGAAAGTCGAGTTAATCAATTTAACAAGTTAATTGAAGAAGGCAGATTAATAGTTTTTGATAAACTAAATCCAAATAAATATAGAGATCTCTTATACTCAGATCAAGATCTAATTAATTATCATACAAATAATTAATAGTTCTCTTTTATCTTTTTTGCTAATTCGTAGGCCATCATTGGCGGTACAGCATTACCAACCTGTAGCATTTGGCTTGATTTTGTGCCATAAAAAATAAAATTATCAGGGAATGATTGCAGCCTTGCAGCTTCACGTACCGTAATGCATCTATCTTGGTATGGGAGCGTAAACTGTCCAGAAGATGGGGTGTCAAATCTTGTAGTTATTGTTCTGGCAAAACCATCTGCTTTTAATCTAGACCATGTTCCACTATGAATCGATTTAGTTCTATGATGATCTGGCAGATCTTCTTTTGTTCCATTTTCTGGAATAAGTGCCAATCTTTCTAATGCAATCTTATTGTGATTTGTAGCTATATGATTTATAACATCTTTTGAATTTTTTCTCATCTCTTTCTGAAATCGATTTTTGGGCATAGAAGTATATTTTTGTTTTTTTGACCCCTCTCCAGATTTTAAAATAGGAAGATCACTAAGCGCGTCACTTACTGTTGTTGTTTTTCCATTTCCGTCTGGTAAATCGAAGTCTAACTTATTTTTTCTACCTAAAAAAACAGCTCTTCTTCTGGTTTGAGGTACACCAAAATTTTCTGATTTTAACACTTTACATTTAACATCATATCCCAGATTACTAAATGTCTTTAGTATTTCTGTTTTAAAATATCCTTTTTCGGATGAAAGTATATTTGGCACATTTTCAAGTAGAAAAAATTCTGGTTTAACAATTTTAACAACTTTAACAAACTGCTTGAACATGAAATTTCTTTTATCATTTAATCCAATTCTTTTTCCTTTCTGTGAAAAACCTTGACATGGTGGTCCGCCCATTACAATATCAATTTTATTTTCATATGGTCTAAATGTTTTCTCGAAATCTATTTTTTTAATATCTGTATTATCTACAATAGTTTTAGGATGATTTTTTTTATATGCTTTAGCGATAGAATCAATGTATTCGTTTGCATAAACTACATCAAAACCCGCTTGAGTGAAACCAAGCGAAAGACCTCCTACACCTGCAAATAAATCAATTACTTTCATTATTAAATTCTCTCGTTTTCAATATATCAGCAACGCGATGTAGAGAAGTTTTATAGTAACTTTCATCGAGCTCAATCCCGTAAAACCGTCTACCTTTATTTAATGTTGCAACCCCTGTCGATCCACTTCCCATAAAAGGGTCTAAGATCATATCATCTTTGTCTGTTAGAAGTTCAACAAAATGTTCCATAAGGGCAATTGGTTTTTGTGTTGGGTGTTTTCCATATTTTTTCTCTTTTTTACCAATGACTGCCGATTCATAAAAATCATGAATAACTTTACCATTATTATTAAATTTACCTGTTTTGCCATGATTAATAAAATATACCCAAGCTTCTGTAGAGTTTACAAAATGTATATTCATATTTCTAGGCATAGGATTAGTTTTATGCCAAACACCAGTTGTTTTGTAGTAAAACCCATTTTTTTGAGCTATATTATTTAAAGTTTCAATTTTTATTAACGATGCGAATACCAACATGGCCCCAGATTTTTTCAGGATCCTGGAAGATTCTTTAAAAAATATATTCATATTGGCTTCCCATTCCTTTTGGGAAACGTGATCCCAATTTGATGCTGCAAAGTGATTAGATCTTAAAGCACCGAGATTTGTCTCTCGGTTTTTCATGAAAAGTCCTAAATTGTAAGGAGGGTCAGTTAAAATTAAATCAACGACTTTGTCATTGATTTCTTTCATTTTTTTAGCGCAATCACCTAAAACTAAGGTGCACTCCTTATTGCAAAATCCCTTCATAAATTTATTATATAATATCGCTAGTAGGAAGTCTAAATGTGGAAAAAACCGAACTAAACCTAAACTAGATTAAATCTAGTATAACAGGTGAAATTGTGCTATAATCAGGTTAATATGTCAGATTATTACAACCCTCAAAGAACAAGAAACTTGTATGATCCGAACTCTAGCAATCCATTTAAATTAAGTAGGTCCAAACTAGAGCTGTTTTTAAATTGTCCTCGTTGTTTTTATTTAGATAGAAGATTAGGAGTTGGGCAACCTCCGGGTTATCCTTTTGCATTAAATAGCGCAGTTGATCACCTACTAAAAAAAGAATTTGACCTATATAGAAAAAATGGAGATACTCATCCGCTCATTGCCAAATACAAAGTAGATGCAAAGCCAGTAAATCACAAAATGCTTGATATTTGGCGAGAGAACTTTAAAGGCGTTCAATATCTGCATGAACCGACTAATCTTTTAATCACCGGTGCTATTGATGATTTATGGATTAACTCCAAAGGCGAATATATCGTTGTAGACTATAAAGCTACAAGCAAGGACGAAGATATCACATCTCTAAATAAATCATGGCATGACGGATATAAACGCCAAATGGAAATATATCAGTGGCTATTAAGAAAAAACGGTCTTAAGGTATCTGATATAGGATATTTTGTATATTGTAATGGTTGCACAGATCGAGATATTTTTGATTGCAAACTGGATTTTGATTTAACTTTAATTGCACATAAAGGCAACGACTCATGGGTCGAAAAAGCAGTCATCGATGCCTACAAGTGTTTAAACAGCAACCAAATTCCCGAATCATCATCTGATTGTGATTATTGTAGGTATTTTAATACTCGTTCTAAAATAAAAGCTTAATTAGGTGCTAATTTTATTTGAGATAAGCCCTCTTACTACTCCTTCAATTCTAAAATCGTTTTCTGCAAGAAAGGGGTCATATTTCTGGTTTAAGGAAACCAGTATTATTTTATTTTTATCAAGTTTAATCTTTTTTATTAACGCCTCTCCATTATTTACACAAACTACTATTTCTCCAGGATCAGCTATGTTTGTTTTTTTAGCAATAATAAAGTCCCCATCAGATATTTTGGGTTCCATTGAATCTCCTTTAGCCTTAACCAAGAATGCCTCATCTGAAGGGAAAGATAATATTCTGGTAGGTAAAGGAATTCTATCTACTGGAGTTCCATCAAGAACAGATCCATTTGGTCCACATTGAGCTAGACCGTACAAATTAAGATATATAACTTTTTTTTCTGGTCCACCTTTAAGAATCTGGTAATCTCTTGGGTTACTTGGATTGCGTTTTAAATATCCGTTTTTCTCTAACTGATTTATATGATAAGCAACAACACTTGGTGATGATAATCCTAGATCATCTTGAATTTCACGTACAGTCAATGGATCATCAAAGTTATCTGCCAAGAGTTTTAGTAATTCTTCTTGTACAGGATGTAATTTTTTTGTCATAAAATTCTCCTAATGTACTTATAGTATAGATTAGCAATAATACCAAGTCAAGAACAGATATTGACTTGTTCTATATTTTGTTCTATTGTAGAATTAACATTATAAATTATGAACTTACGAAAAGGAGGTTCTACATGGGATTTGAAATAGATTATCTAGCGGTTGGTGAAGGAGAAAAGGGCGGAGATGCCATTGTTTTTAGATATGGGGACTTACTAAGCAAAGATAGAAAAGATCAGAAAATTATAGTTATAGATGGAGGTACAAAAGAGAGTGGAAAAAAACTGGTTAATCATATTAAGTTATACTATAATACCGACTACGTTGATTTAGTTGTATGCTCTCATATTCATAGTGATCACTCATCAGGGTTAACCGAGGTGCTTACCGAATTAAAAGTTGGACAATTATTCATGCACCTACCATGGAAACATTCTTCAGATATAAAGAATATGTTTGTTAATGATCAATTAACACATAAAGGAATTAAGGAGAAAGTCGAAAAATCCTTGACTTCAATTAAAGATCTAGAAGTTATTGCAAACCAGAACAGAATTCCGATTATTGAACCGTTTCAGGGTTTATCATATGACAACGACGCTTCAATTCTTGTGCTATCTCCAGATGAAGAATACTACAACGAGTTATTAGCAAATTTTGATATTTTGCCTGAAACTAAAGACAAATTTACACTTTTTGAAAGGACTCAGAGTTTTGGTAAGAGAATAATTAAATGGGTTTCTGAAACATTAGACCATATAACAGAAACATTGGGTGACGATGGTGAAACGAACCCAGAAAATAATTCTAGCACAATTATACTTTTCAGATTTGGGGAAAAGAGATTTTTATTTACTGGAGACGCAGGTATTCCTGCTATTGAAAGAGCAATAAAATATGCCGATACAAAAGGGATTGATTTAAGTAACGTTGATTTTTTAGATTTACCACACCATGGTAGCAAAAGAAATATTGGAAAAACCTTGATCCAGCATTTTAAACCTAATTTAGCAATTATTTCAGCTCCGACAAACGGCGATCCTAAACATCCTTCTAGAAAAGTGGTAAACGCACTTAAGAGAAGAGGGGCTAAAGTTTTAGCTACAAAAGGATCTAATATTTGCCATTCTAATAACGCGCCTGAACGAAATTGGACAGATGCAAAAGAATTACCATTTTATAATCAAGTTGAGGATTAATTATGAAATTCGATCGCTACAATCTGATATCAAGGATGTTTCCAGCAATGATATGTGTTATTCCTATTATGACTTTTATTTGGTTCTTTTTAACTCCAGAGATAATTGTTTTTTTCAAATCCATTTATTCAATTAAATGGATAAGCAATCTGTCCATTGCACTGATATGTATTTTCACATTAGCGCAAGTAAATAGGATAATCTCAAAAGAAATTTTTGAGAAAAAATACTTTAAGAATGAATTAAACATGCCAACAACAAATTTCTTGTTGTATTTTAATGCACAATACTCGGATATTTATAAGAAAAAAATTCATAACAAAATTTTTAAAGACTTTGGTATTAAATTACTAAAAGCAAGTGAGGAACTTGATAATATAACACTAGCGCGTAAAAAAATTACAGAAGCGGTAAGTCATATTAGAGTTGAAGTGGGAAATGGTATGCTACTTGCACAACACAAAATAGAATATGGTTTTTTTCGTAATTTAGTTGGTGGTTCTCTTATTGCCTTTGTGTTTTCAATAATTAATATTATATTGTTTATCTATATTAAACCTAGCAATTTAGCATTACAAATATCAATCATTACATTATTTTTATTTTTTATTCCAGTTCTATTTAGCAAAAAAATAATTTTGGCTACAGGTAATCTATATGCAAAAATTTTAATTCAAGAATATATGTCAAAAAAATGAAATAATTATCAAACTATTTAAGCAAGAAAGGAAACTATGGCTAATTATCATGTGAGTAAGGACAAAAACAAAGGATTATGGAAGGCTCAGAAAGAAAAAACTAGCAGAGCAAGTAGTTACCACAAAACCCAGGAACAAGCCGAGATGGCAGCTAAAAAATATTCAAAAAACTCTGGAGGAGGAGAAGTCAGAATTCATAGTCTTAAAGGACCAATTCGTGATTCAGATACAATACCAAATGGCAATGATCCTTGTCCACCAAAAGATAAAAAATTTTAATTATTAAAATTTTTTTACCATAGAATTTACATATAAAACTTCCCCCTTCCGCCTAGTCCTCTAAGTATAAGAACAGACTAAAATTATCAAGGTCGTTCCTTTTGGAATGACTTTTTTATTGTTGAGGCTCCACCTTGACAATTTTAGCATGCTGTTCTTTCCCTCTTTATCAAAAAGGCGGAAGGTCGATCTGCTTTTTGGGTATTAGAAATTAATTAAGGAGGTAAAATGACAACAGATCAAATTTGTGAAGTAGCAAAAGTAGCAATGTTAAATGATGAATTCAGGCAAAGCGGTATGGGAGTAATGCTTACTGGCGGAGTACAGAGTATTGAGGATATAAACGGACTTATGCAAGCAGTCAGAGAGTATGACAATTTCAACGACAAGAATGATCCTTGGCACGAACATGATTTCGGCAAGATTATCTGGAGAGGTTACAAAGTATTTTGGAAGATTGACTACTATGATGAGACAATGACACATTGGCAGGAGCCGGCATCTCCCGATTGCAAGAGAGTACTTACTGTAATGCTTGCCGATGAATATTAGTAATTTAGAGGGTCTGAGGATTGTATAATTTTCAGGCCCTTTGATTTTATTTTGGAGGAAATTATGAAATTAAAAGAAAGATTTAAAATATTGGCAGAACGAAATGATAAAGCCCGTAAGCTTGGGCTTAATGTAACCATGACCAAACAGGCAGGAAAACTGCCTGATTTAGAAGGATTATTATATAAAGTACGCTCGTATAACTTGTTTACAAAAAGAATAGATCCTTACGGATTTCATGATATGGGCAGATTTGAATGGCATGGCAAAGAAGTTATATGGCAAATTGACTATTACGATTCAAAGCTAAAACATTATGTCGATCCGATGGATAATAACTGCAAACGTGTTTTGACTGTGATGCTAGCAAGTGAATATTAGATATTTGGCTCGGGAGTCAAACGATTCCCGGGCTTTTTTTATGCGTAAGGATTTAAATTGACTTTCAGATTAAATTTACCGTTTTTGTCTTGTGAGTATTCATCACCATGTAAAAAAGATTGTATTGAATTAAAATCATTATCAACCCATTTAAGAAAGGTTTTTAAGCTCATTTTGGGGTGATTCTTGTCTTTAGGCTGTTTTAATGAATATTCTATCCAACGGTAAAAGTCAGCTAGATCATAATCTTCGGGTTTTAATGATCCTTTTTTATTCCTCTTTTTCTTATCATAATGCACTAACAGATTATCTAGTGCCTTAGATAAATTATAATCTAATCCTTTTTCGTACCATGTAAACCAATAGGAAAGT
>CAZFAN010000033.1:0-7436 GCA_964516525.1 uncultured Candidatus Saccharibacteria bacterium
GCCCTATCATGCCGCAGCAATACAAGATCGATTTTTCAAATCGGTCTTTTTAGCAATATTTGGCTAATATATGCTGAGATTATTTCCGCGATCATGCTTGCTGCTATGATGTGGTGGCCACCAATTCAACATGCTTTTAAAACTGCCGCGCCAAGTGCTTTTAGTTGGATACTAATATTTTTATCATTTTTTATTTTTCTTGCTTGGGCAGAACTCAGAAAAAAATTGCATAAAAAAAGACACTAGATTTACTAGTGTCTACAATTGAGATTATTAGAACAACACTGGCTTTGTCAGGTCCAGTGAAGAGAAATTTTTAGGTAAATTGCAACCAATTTCCATGGCTGCCATACCATATAAACATTTCTCTATTTCCATTTTATTGCCAGAGATTACATTGCTCAATGCCCTACAGTTTGCATCATTCATAAGAGCAAAAAACAATTGATAATCTATCGGCAATAAATTTTGATTATTTTTTAAAAAATTAAGGACATTTTGTAGTAGAGATCTATCTTCATCTTTGTCTGCATGTTTGTATATTTCCCTATAAAGAAGATCTTTTAATTCTTGAAATTTTTGTCCTATTTTTGATGTTGATAGATCTATATATTTTTTTTCACAGCTTTCAAGAAATAAAGAATAAATACATGTATCTATTCTTTCCAATCTGCTTCTACCAAAGTCATTGCTCAAAAGAATTAACTCATTGGAAATTTTACCGTTAATTCTTATAGCATCGCTAATATCTGCAAACAAATAAGCAATTTTATCCGCAAATAATACCACTGCATATTCTAATGCGATTTCTTTGTTAGCCACAACTTTTTCTGCCCCAGCAGAATGATAATAAATTCCCTCAAGAACCTGTTTGGAAAGACTCAATCCTTTTCCAAAATTTTCAACCTCTTGCAAAATAATTGTGGCAATGACATTGTGACGCATTTTTTTACCAGTAATCTTACTAAATTCCTGTTCCCCCAAATGCCCAAACGGCAAATGTCCAACATCATGCAATAATGCAATTGTTTCGACAAGAACAACATTAAGACCAAGAGTTTCCGCTATTATTCGCGAAATTGCCACAACCTCCATGGTGTGTTTAATTCTCATCCTTAATATATAATTTGCCAAATCTTCAGTTACACATACGAAAGCCTGTGCCTTATTGTCCAAAGATTTAAATGCTACACTATTTAAAGCTTTATAATAACAAATCAAGAAAGGATTTTTATTTTTTTCCAGATTTTTCTTTATTATTTCTGTAGCACTTTCCTCTGCTGAGATATTTTCCGATCTTACTTCCCGGACATTTACTCTTCGATCAAGAAAAAAATTATTAAAAAAATTCTCTTCGCGCATTTCCTTTCACTCCTTTTTAAGAAACTTGGGTGTTAACCCAGATTATATATGTAATACCATATAATACCTGTTTCTTGCAAATGCCTGATGAAGTGAGATAATAAAAATAATTATAAAAATCGTTAAAAATAAACTAAAATTTGTAGAAATTATAAAGCAATAAGAGGGGTAAAAATGGCAAATAAAAATATGGACATGGTAAACAGAAAACCTGCAACAAATATATTGTCTTGGAAAGCACCTGATTTTGTTTATTATCCAAAAAATTTTACTTGGTATTTAGTTGTCTCGGTTTTAGCAATCGGAATTGGAGTAGCTTTTTATTATATGCAAAATTACCTTGGCATGACGATGGTAATATTGGCAGGCATAATACTTATTATATTGGGCAATAAAAAACCAAAAGATAGATTATATAAAATAGATAGAGATAATCTATATATTGATAATAAAACTTATTTATTGAAAGATTTTAAATCATATTATGTCACCTATGTTGGTGATTATGTAAATTTACACTTAGAAAAAAACAAAAAACTTTCAACTCCAATTAGCACATTGCTTTCCAATAACGACGCTGAAACAATTATTAACTATATTAAAAAATATTTTCCAGAAAATACTAAGATTACCAATACTGCCAGCGACTTATTTTCCAATTGGTTTAAATTCTAATATTTAAATTTATTTTAGAAAGGATGTTATGCATTTGAACGCTCTTAAGCAAAACGACAAGAAAATCTATGAATTGATCAATAAAGAAGCACAAAGACAATCGGAAGGACTTGAGCTAATAGCTTCAGAAAATCATGTCTCCGAAGCTGTTATGGAAGCAATGGGATCAATATTAACCAACAAATATTCAGAAGGTTATGCCGGAAAAAGATATTATGCTGGCAATCAAGTAATCGACGAAATAGAAAATTTAGCAATTGATCGAGCAAAAAAACTTTTTGATGCAGAACATGTTAATGTTCAGCCTTTGTCTGGATCTCCGGCAAATATGGCAGTATACTTTGCCTTGCTTAAGCCTGGTGATAAGGTCATGGGTTTTTCTTTGGATCAAGGTGGACACTTGTCGCATGGCCATCCATTGAATTTCTCTGGAGTACTTTACAAATTTATCCCTTATTTTGTAGATAAAAAAACCGAAACTGTGGATATGAACGAAGTTGAACGCCTAGCACTCAAACATAAACCAAAAATGTTGGTAGCAGGTTTTTCTGCTTACTCGCGTGATTTTGACTGGAAAAGTTTTGCGCGTATTGCTAAAAAAATCAATGCAATTACTTTTGCAGATATTGCTCATGTTGCTGGACTTATTGCTGGTAAATCACTAGAGAATCCAGTACCTTTGTTTGATGTTGTTACTACAACTACACATAAAACTTTGCGTGGTCCGCGTGGAGCTATGATTATGTGCAAACGTAAATTTGCTAAAGACATTGATCGCGCTGTATTTCCTGGTTTGCAAGGTGGACCACACGATCATATCAATGCCGCTAAAGCCGTAGCTTTTGGCGAAGCGCTCAAGCCGACATTTAAAACTTATACCAAACAAGTAATAAAAAATGCACAAACTCTTGCTCAAATTTTGCAAGATGGTGGAATAAGAATTGTCTCTGGTGGTACAGACAATCACTTGATGTTATTGGATATGGCATCTATCGGCACAACCGGAAAAATTGCCACTTATGCACTTGATGAAGCTGGAATTTCAGTAAATAAAAATATGATTCCTTATGATACACGCTCACCTTTTGATCCGTCAGGAATACGTCTCGGTACACCTGCTATCACTACACGAGGCATGAAAGAGAAAGAGATGCAAATGTTAGGTTCATGGATATTGCAAGTGGTAAAAGATCCAAAAAATACACAAGTTCAGAAGAAAATAAACTCTGAAGTGAAGAAACTTTGTAAAAAGTTTCCGGTACCAGGAACTAAATAGTATGAGCGAAAAACTACACGTTAGCGATGAATATAGTAAACAAGATACAATAAACAATAACGAATTTATTAAAAACAAATTTGTCAGTGTTTTTCATGAAACTAAAACCGACAATATCGATAGCATCATGAAAGATGGATTACTAACTGACAATAAAGAAAAAAATATTGGAGATAAAGTTAAAGAAATCAATAGGCTAATTGATGAGTATCGTACTCCACAAGCAAGTGCACATAATTTAAGCCGAGAAAAAAATATATTTGCTTATCCTTACTTGGAAGAAGGTCATACTCTTGGCGGCGCTGAAGTGAGATTTAAGCCCCTAAACCTAGAGAGAATAAGTGATGATTTTGAAACATTAAATCAATTTAATCAAGAGTATTTTCAAAGAAAAAATATTAAAAACAAAACTGATTATATAAAATTTGTAGCTGATTTGAAACAAAACAAAGAAATATATCCTGGCGAAATTTTAGAACTACAAGTAGATCCTGATAAATGTTTTGTCGCCGATCTAATGTTATACAATCAAATTGCAATGCATCCATTTGATAAAACATGGATGGAAAAATTGTCAAAAAGATATTGGGAAAATATCGTAAGTCTTGCTGATTTTAAAAAGTATTATAAAAAAATAGATATTGATTATCAAAAAGCCGAAGAAGCTCCAGATAATTATCCTGAAACAATTAGATATCCAGAAATTTTAATTCCAGAACAAATTGAACCAAAAAATATTAAAGTTTTAAATCAAGAAGAAACAATGGAAAATTACCGTAAAAATGGTATGGTATAAAATCATTGCAATATTACTAAAATAAGGTTAAAATTAAATTATGTCTAGCATATTAGATGGTATTTTAGTGGCACAAAAAATCAACGAGCAAACTCAAGATGATGTGCTCAAACTTAAAGCTAAAAATATAAACCCGCATTTGGCAGTTATTTTAGTTGGCGAAGATCCGGCTAGTCAATTGTATGTTTCTATCAAAGAAAAAAAATGCCAAAAACTTGGTATTGATTTTAGCAAGTATCTTTTGCCTGCGAATATTACCGAACAAGAAATCTTATATCTTATTGATTCGCTCAATAAAGATGAAGAAATACATAGTATTATTATCCAATTACCATTACCAAAACAATTTGATAGTGAGAAGATTATTAATCATATTGATAGCAAAAAAGATGCAGATGCTTTAATAAAAAAAGCAATTGTAAATGCGCCAACCGCTGCAGGAATAGTCGAGATGCTAAGATTTTACGGTATAGAATTAGAAAATAAAAAAATAGTTATTGTTGGATATGGCAAATTGGTCGGAAAACCATTGGAAAAAATTTTAAAAAATGATTTTAAAGATTTAAATATTATGATTTGCGATAGTAAAACAAATAATCTAAGCAAAATCACAAAATCAGCAGATATTATAATCTCCGCAGTTGGAAAACCACATCTAATAACTCAACAAATGGTCAAAAATGATGTTGTAATAGTTGATGCTGGTACTTCTGAGACCAACGGGGAAATTACTGGCGATGTTGATTGGGAAAATTTACAAAATATTGCTTCTTTTATTACACCTGTCAAAGGTGGAGTCGGTCCTATAACTGTCGCAAAACTTTTAGAAAATGTTGTCACATTAACTAAAAAACAAAATAATGCTTGATAAAATAAAAACTCAGTTAAAACCAGATAAGTTATTTTTAAAAAGTGGAATTATTGTTTTTGCTGGTAGCATGGTAGTAAATGTTGCAAACTATTTATTTCACTTAGTTATGGGGCGATCTTTAGGGCCTAGTGAGTACGGTGTAGCTGTTGCAATTATTTCTTTTTTGGCACTACTTAGCATTCCACTATCAACAGTTAGCACAGTGGTAACAAAGTTTTCCTCCGAAGCATTAGCACACAATGAGATGGGGGAAATTTCATTTTTGTTTAATAAACTATCTAAATTTTTAGGAATGCTAGGAATAATTATCACGGTGATGGTTATTATTTTCTCCAAACAAATTGGAAATTTTTTAAATCTCGATCCGCAATATATAAAAGTAATTAGTATTTTTTTAACATTTTCTTTGCTGGTAGCAGTTACCAGAGGAATACTACAAGGCGTCAAATCTTTTACCGCTTACACAATAAATACTGTTGTTGAAGTAATTGTTAAGGTTGGACTATTTATGCTATTTTTCTATCTTGGACTAAAAACTTTCAGTGTGGTATGGGCACTTATTGCTTCAATTATTATAACTTATATTGTTTCAATATTTCCTTTGAAAAACATTATTAGAGTTAAAAATAAAGCAATTGATTTAAAAATACTTCTTCGCTATTCTTCTTATGCCCTGATTGCTCTAGCGCTTATATCCGCTTTAACTTATGTTGATGTACTATTAGTTAAACATTTTTTCACTGCCGAAGAAGCAGGATATTATGCAGCCTTAGCAACTGTTGGAAAAATTGTAATTTATATTGCTACACCTATGATATTAGTTATGTTTCCGATGATTTCAGAGGCACATACAAAAAACGAAAAACATTTTCATTTGCTTGCGCAAACCACTGCTATTATTGTTGCTTCCTCGACGCTAATACTGGTGGTTTATTATTTTGCACCAGAGTTTGTTGTAAATATACTTTATGGTCAAAAATATCTTGTGATTGGAAATTATTTATTTAATTTTGGATTAGCAATATTTTTACTAACATTAGCAAATGTTTTAGTTTATTATTTTCTTTCAATAAAAAAATTGGGATTTATTTGGCTGGTTCTAGTTACCGCGATCGGAGAATTGACTTTGATATATTTATATCATGATGGCATCGGTCAAATTGTTTTAGATTTAATTTATGCTTTTGGATTCTTGTTTTTAGGATTGCTGATAATGTATATTTGTATAAAGAAAGAAAAGATTATTAAAGTTTTAAAAAACGCATGAAAGTAAAAAAGATTTCTATTGTTATACCTGCATACAACGAAGAAAAAAATATCAAAGATACTTTGATAAATTTACTAAAGGATTTTCAGACAATTTATGATTATGAAGTAATTGTTGTATGTGATGGATGCAAAGACAAAACTTACGAAAAGGCAGAACAAGTTGCCAAAAAAGATACTCATGTAAAAGTATATAGTTATACTAAAAACCAAGGTAAGGGATATGCACTTACTTATGGTGTGAAAAAATCCACTGGAGATGTGGTATCTTTTTATGATGCAGGAGGTGATTTTGATATCAATCATATCGATCGCTTTGTAAAACTCATGGAAGTGTTTGACGCTGATATTGTAATAGGATCCAAACGTCATCCTGCCAGTAAGGTAAATTATCCTACAAACCGAAGATTTTATTCTAAGATGTATCAACTAATGATCCGAACATTATTCAATCTAAATATTAGTGACACACAAGCTGGAATAAAAATATTTAAAAAGGATATTCTTGTAAAAATATTGCCACGCGCTGTTGTAAAAAAATACGCTTTTGATCTAGAATTATTAGTTATTTCTAAAAAATTAGGATACAAAAAAATATTTGAAGCGCCAGTGGTGTTAAACTATAATTTCAATACTACAGGTATAAAATTTAGTTCAATCTGGCAAATGTTTCAAGATACGTTAGGAATCTTTTATCGCCTACATTTTATACGCTATTATGATAAATCACACATTAAAATAAAAAAGGAGTCTCATGAAAAATAAAACGATACTTGTGACAGGCGGAGCTGGTTTTATTGGCTCACATTTATGCAAAAAATTACTTGAAGATGGATATAGAGTGATAAGTATGGACAATCTTATCACTGGCAATATGGCTAATGTTAAAAGGCTTAAAGATAATAAAAACTTTTTATTTATTCGCCATGATATTACCAAAAAATTTAGTGAAAAAATTAAAAAAGAGTTTTCTGATTTAGCATATATTCTAGATCTTGCTTGTCCAGCATCTCCGGTTGATTTTCCTCGCTATCCACTAGAAATTATGGAAGTGTGTTTCAATGGTACAAAAAATTTGCTTGAGCTTGCGCGAGAATACAAAGTACCATTTTTACAGACTTCAACATCAGAAGTGTACGGCGATCCAGAAATTCACCCTCAACCAGAAAGTTATTGGGGACATGCTAACC
>CAZFAN010000034.1:0-7410 GCA_964516525.1 uncultured Candidatus Saccharibacteria bacterium
GGCAATCATAAGCTGGCTAATGGCAGTGTTAAAATTGAAATTGATAATGTCAGTGCTTACTTTATTGATAGCTTGCTGGATATCTTCATTGTCCATGGTATCTTGTGGTGTAGTAGTGTGATAATAATGCCAAACTTTGTCTAAAAATCGTTTAGTGCCTTTGACACCTGCCGTATTCCACGCAACAGAATCAGCAAATGGACCCATGAACATCTCATACATACGAAAAGCATCAGCTCCAAACTCGGCGATAACTTCATCAGGATTTACGACATTGCCCCAACGTTTGCTCATCTTGCGTTCATCACTACCTCTAATAAGTCCAACATGCTGAAGTCGGTAAAATGGCTCCTTGGTAGTTACAACACCGATATCGTATAAAAATTTGTGCCAAAAGCGAGCATAAAGCAAATGACGAGTAGCGTGTTCAGCGCCACCAACATATAGGTCAACACCATGTGGCTGCATCCAATATTTTTCTTTGGCTGGATCGACAAGATTGTGAGTGTTGCGCGAATCGATATAGCGAAGATAATACCAACATGATCCTGCCCACTGTGGCATGGTATTGGTCTCGCGTTTGGCTGGGGCACCACACTTGGGACAAGTAGTATTTACCCAATCTGAAATATTAGCCAAAGGAGACTCGCCTGTGCCAGTTGGCTCATAGCTTTTGACATCTGGTAATGTTACTGGTAAGTCTTTTTCTGGAACGGGAACGATACCACACTTGTCACAGTGAATGACAGGAATCGGTTCGCCCCAGTAACGTTGGCGAGAAAATACCCAGTCTCGCATCTTGTAATTGGTTTTTTGAGTAGCGTTTAATTTTTCGGCGATTTGTATTTTGGCTTTATCAGAATCAAGACCATTGAACTGGCTGGAATTGACAAGAAAGCCTTTATCAATAAAAACTTTTGGTTTATTTTCAGTATATAAATGCAGATTCTTATCTTCTAATAATTCTTGATATTGTGATTTGATACTATCATCAAGGTAAGTTGGCTCAATTTTATAATATGCACAAAGCGCAGCATCGGTTGGATGTACAACATTGATAATTGGCAGGTTGTATTTGATGGCAAATTCGTGATCGCGTTCATCATGTGCAGGAACTGCCATAATGGCACCAGTACCATAATGTGGCAATACATAATCAGCAACAAAGATTGGGATTTCTTGGCCGTTGGCAGGATTGATAGCTTTGATACCTTTAATCTCCACGCCGGTTTTTTCTTTGGCCAAGTCAGTACGCTCAAGATCTGATTTGTTTTTAGCTTGTTGTTGATAGTGCTTAATTTCTTGAATATTTGAAATTTGTGACTTTAAACTTGAAATTATGTCATGTTCTGGAGCAACAACCATATAAGTTGCGCCAAAAATAGTATCGATACGAGTCGTAAAAATCGTTAATGTAGTTTTACTATTGGCAATACTAAATGTCACAAGATGACCAGTGGATTTGCCAATCCAATTAATTTGTTGTTCGATAATTTCCTTTTCCCAATTTACCAAAGACAAATCCTTCAAAAGTCTATCAGCATAAGCTGTCATCTTAAGCACCCATTGGCGAATTGGTTTTTTTTCGACAATAGTACCACAACGTTCACATTTGCCATCTTCCAAGTCTTCATTGGCAAGTCCAGTTTTACAGCTTGGACACCAGTTGATAGGCTCATTGCTCTCATAAGCAAGACCGGATTTGAACATTTGCAAAAATATCCACTGAGTCCAACGATAATATGAAGGATCGGAAGTAATAATTTCACGATCCCAATCGTAAGTAAAACCAAATTGACTAAGCTGGTCTTTGAAACGTTTGATATTTTTAGTTACTGCGACTTGAGGATGAACTTTGTTTTTGATTGCATAATTTTCCGCAGGAAGTCCAAAACTATCAAATCCCATAGGATGGAGAACATTTTTTCCTTGAAGCATCATATAACGCGCAACTACATCGGTAGCTACATATCCTTTTGGATGGCCCACATGCAAGCCATCACCTGAAGGATAAGGAAACATATCAAGAATATAAAATTTTTCCTTGTCTGTATTGTCAGTAACTTGAAAAGTTTTATCTGCTTGCCATTTTTCCTGCCATTTTTTTTCAATGTTTTTAAAATTGTAATCTGTCATATTTTTCCTTTAAATAATAGATTAAATATAACAAAATTATGATATTGATGCAAAACACATGGAGATAGTAAATTGTCTGATTACTAATTTATAATATTAAATTATTAAATAAAAAATTGTTTGACTGTTTACAACTATCACACACCGGGTGTGTGATATGGTTTGGAAACCTGTTGTGAGAATATTATGCAATTTATTGTGAAATTTACATCTGAGATTGGTATTTGACAAGGTTGGCATTGTGCTCGTCGAGAGTACTTGAATAAATAGTTGTGCCATCTTTCAAATTGAAAAAATAGTAATAATCATGCTTAACTGGGCTAACTGCTGCCTTGATACTTTTAATGCCGGGATTGCAGATTGGAGTTGGCGGTAAGCCTTTGTAAAGATAAGTATTGTACGGCGAATCAATGGTTAGGTCATCTGCGGTCAAAGGATTCCAATTGCCAAGAGCGTATTGGATTGTTGGGTCAGAATCGAGTTTCATATTTATATCAAGTCTATTTTGATAAACACCAGCAATCATGCCTCTGTCATTGTCATTTTTCGCTTCACGCTCGACAATGGAAGCAAGAATAAGATTGTCTTGAGTAACATTCAGACCAGAAATTTGCGCACTATAATTTTTCGTCAAAGTGCTAATAATATCATCCACTGAAGACTTGAATTGGAAACGATAAGTGTCAGGAAATAATTTTCCCTCAAGATTTTGTGTTTTTTCAATAAATTCTGCTTGATCGGTAAGTAAACCTGCATCTTGTAAAAGTTGTGCGATTTGAGTTGCTCGATACCCTTCGGGAATTGTTACTTTTGCTTCATTGACTTTGCCTTGAGAAAGTATTTCAAAAATATCTTTAAGATTCATGGTTGTTTTAAATAAATATACTCCTGGTAAAATTGTTTTTTTGGTATACCAAGAATACCATTGGAAAATCAATGGAGATTTGATAAGGCCTTTGTCCTTGAGAGTTTGGGCAATTTGCGCTGTAGTTTGTCCTTGGGCAATGTCAACATCAATGCTTTTTTCTGTTTGGCTTACAGGCGTGTTGATAGCCGAATAAGTGTAATAACCAAAGCCAATAAGAGGTAAAATAATAATTCCAATAATAAGCAAAATAGCTATAATTTTTCTAGACATAAAAGATATTTTAATAATATATTGTTTACCATTATCACACACCCGGTGTGTGATAATGGTAAGAATATTTAATTATCTAAATATTGTTCCAAGATTAGTTTGGCGGCGTATAGATCAACCCGTTTTTTAATTTCTTCACGATCACAACTTTGTTCACGGAGCTGGCGTTCTGCTTCTGAAGAAGTAAGGCGCTCATCTTCTAAGTATATTTTTGTTTCTAAATTTGCCTCGGCAATAGATTGTTCTAGTGAAGCAGCATAATCTTCAATGTAAGTACTATATTTACTGTCAGTGCCATCCATATTTTTTGGCAGTCCGATAATAAGATTTTCCACTTTTTCCAAGGCCAATATCGACAAAATACGTTGTTTGGTTTCTGGCCAATTGTCAAAAACCAATGTTGTATATTCGTTGGCAACAATACCAGAATCTGACGTTGCAACTCCGATACGCTTAGTGCCAAAATCTAGAGATAAGTATTTCATAGTAAATAATCGTTTTATTGCTAAATTGCTCTATTGCTTTCTTTATCACACACCCGGTGTGGGATAATTAGTTTTGGTAGGTTTTGTTGATAATGATTTTAGAAGTATTATTTGGAAGTTTTTTGAGCCAATTAACATTGAGCTTAATATTAGAACTTACAAGATTCGTGTTTTGACGTAAAGTATTTTCTGCATTGGTTAAAGATTGTCCTTTGATAGAATTTTTTATTTGTTCATCGTCAACTTTTGAAGCAAGCTTAGTCTTAATAGTACCGTCAATATTCATCGTGCCTTTTGCAATATCAACTGTAAAACTACCTTGATCTATCTCGTCATTTGTTGATAAGACTAGTTCTTTGTCTGTTGGAATCTTACTGCCTAAAGCCTTGATCACAGCACTGCGATAATCAGATTCGGCAAAAGCAATTACATCACCACGTGCTTTTAAAGTTGCATTGAATTTGGCTACTTCGTCGGAAGCTTTTTGATCTGTTGTGAAACTATTTGTTGTGTATTGGATACTGTCGGCTATAATATTTAATTTTTTACCGCTAGCGTTGTTGCCCAATTCTGTCTGAATAGTTGATTTAAGGTCATTGGTCAAAGTCTCTTGCGCATTGGCAATATCGTCAGCGGAAACAATTGTAACTTGACGTGTAGTACCACCAGAAAAACTACTGCTGTTGCCAGCCGTAATAGTTGAATGATTGGCAACTGAAAGAGAAGTGCTTGTGATATTGTACTTATCACCTGCTTCAGCTGCTTCAACAGATACATCAACTTTGCCAGGATTTTTAGCAACATTACCGGCAGCATCAACAGAAGCAGTGGCTGCAGGAACACTGACATCGCTTGTGGTTTTAAATACCAATCCAGTACTTGTTTCTAATTGGGTACCAGTAGAAAGCGACACTGCTGATCCTGATCCATTGGACAAAGTAACTTTACCCGTAGCCTTTTCGCCAATATCTTTTTTGCCTGTTGCAGTAATTTCTTTGGTAAGATCCTTGTCAACAGAAAGATTAGTACCAGGAATAGTTTTGCCATCGTCACTAATATTTTGCGCGGATGTATCAATGGTAATTTTAATTTTTTCCTGCACTGGTTCAGATTTGACTACCATATCAACAGTTGCTTTAGGATATGTGAAATAAAATATCGCACAACCTGCTAAAACAACTAACAAAAATATTATAAGTTTTAAAACCCATTTTTTACTTGTTTTAGGACGAGAAAATTGTGGCTCATCATATTTTTCAGTAGAAATAGGAGAAGCCATACTGTGAGTAACAGGACTTTTAATAATATGTTGTTTGAAGCTTTTTTGTGATGATTCCTTAGTCGTATCAGGATTGTAATAATTTACTTTTACTCCTGGTGGTGGCTTGATCGGAGTGCGTTCTGTCATATCGATCTCAATCACATCATTGAGGTTTGGCTCTTCTTTGACTGGCTCCACCAGTGGTCTATCAGCATCAATCGAATCATACACTGGAATACCAACTTGGGTAGCAAGATTGCGACCGACAACGTCACTGGTAACTAAAGAGATTTCTTTTTCTAACTTGTCAGCTTCTTTTTTAAGTATTTTAAGATTAACAACACTTTGATTGATATTAGCACTTTTTGGAGTAACTAAAAAAACACGCTTCGCATCTTGCAAGGATTTTAGTTTGTCAATAATCGAGGTGATTTCCTCATCTGGTTCAAGATAAACAACTTCTTTATTCAAAACTGCCTCCTTATATTTTCCCAATTAATCTTAAAAATATGTAAAAATTTTAACTTCTTAGGGTTTTTGTAACTTTACCTAAAACGCTATCAACAACAGATGATTCGCCAACAAGTTCGATAGCCAAAGATGCCATAGACATAGGAGTGACATCAGAAATCTGAGTCATCTTACCAGTTTTATCAATAACGTTGGCAACATTTTTCGGGCGAATAAAATTAACTGACGGTTTGCGAGAAAAAGGCAAATTTTTTGCCCAATTTTTCTTCTCTAATGTTTCTTTGATTTGTGGTAATTCTGAACCACCTCCGCAAAGCAAAATACGAGAAGGTAATAAATCAATATTTTTAAATTCGCTCAATGTTAATTCTACACCAGAAATCCAGACTGCACAATCTTGAGCAATAGCATCTTCAATCATTTTCTTCTTTTCACCAGAAGTGATATTTCCCTTGGAATAAGCAAGCTTGAGTTCTTCTGCATCAGAAAAAGAAATATTTAGCACTTGGCTAATACGTTTGGTAAAAGCACGTCCGCCGAGTGCAAACATCTTAGTGCCAACTACGCCACCATTGGAAACCACAGCAATGTCTGTCGTACCACCACCGATATCAATAAAAATTGCAGAAAATTCAATACCTTCTTCTGGTCCCATACTTCGAGCAACTGCATAAGGCTCAGCGGTAATAGAAAGCAAATCAAGATCCAAATTTTCAGCGATAGTTTGCAATGCCCCAAGATGAACAATTGGTGCGAATGCATTAAATACTCCGATTTGGATTTCCTTGCCTTGGAAACCAAGTGGGTTGGTAACTTTGTATCCATCAATCCGAACGTCAACAATTGCAGCATTGACCAATTTGACATCGATCTCAGTGTGTCCTGATTCCCATGCCATGATTGAGCGCATCCTATCAAAAGCACGACGTTGAACTTTGGTAATAATTTCCTGTAACTCTTTCATGGTAATCTTAGAACGTGGTTGTGGACGAGTATATTTGATAGTCGTAGTTGACCCTTTAACTAGTTCGCCAGCAATACCAATAATAACCTGCTCTGGCAATTTTTGTGCCATCTCAGCTGCCTGCTCAAGTGCTTTTTCACAGTTTTTAATAACTGCGGCGATGTCTGTAACGGCACCGGCAGAAATATGAGTAAGACCTTGATGACAGCGTCCTGCGCCAATAACTTCTGCCTTGTCATCGTGAACGTCAAAAATAAGGGCTTTAACATACTCTGTTCCAATGTCTAAGGATATAGCAGAATTAGCTAGTTTGTCTGATTGCAAAAAATCGAATAAACCCATAAGAAAATGTTTAGTAATTGCCTATTCAAATATTAATATAAAATAAGCATTTGAATATATTTATAATTTATAAATATTATAACATAAATACGATCGAGTTTTTCCACCTTGCAAAAAATAGGTTTTTATAAGAGAATGACACCAAGGGTATTCATTTACATTATATTTTAGGAGGAATAGATCATGGCGAAAAACGGCAAGAAAAAGTCTCATCACAAAAACAATTGCAGGAGTGAGTTTACTGACGATATTATTGGAGCATTTCCTTCAGATGTTAAAACTATTGAAGAACTAAGAAAAAAAATAATGTTAGTATGCTCAATATACTGCAGCAAAAATAAAGACGCTCCTCCGAATATTAGTAAAGAAGATTTTGAAAATCACTGCATAAAACTGGTTAAAGCATGGGAGGAAAGATATAAAAGCGATAAAGAAGATATAATTGAAGACTCTGACGACCCCAATGCGATAAATATAATCGACAACCATGGGTATATAATTTTCAATAAGAAATTCATTAACTCAACGAATAGTGATTATTCCGTCAGAATTAAAATAAGAGTTAGTTTTGACGGATTTTTCGAAGCAGATAATAGTAAAAAAGAAGTAGCTT
>CAZFAN010000035.1:0-3326 GCA_964516525.1 uncultured Candidatus Saccharibacteria bacterium
TTAATAAATACATCAGTAGGAATATCAACATTTCCTAATTTTTTCATTTTTTTCTTGCCGCGCGCTTGTTTAGCCCAAAGTTTTTTCTTACGAGAAATATCTCCACCGTATAGATAGCCAGCTACATCTTTTTTTTGTGCAGCAATATCTTCGCGCGCTAATATTTTTCCGCCAACTGCCGCCTGGATAGATACTTGAAACATTTGTTTCGGAATAAGGTCTTTGAGTTTTTTGACTATTTTGTGTGCTTGAAACATGAGATCACTGCGATGTACTATTTGTGACAGTACATCTATTGTTTCTCCTGCAATAATAATATCCATTTTTACCAAATCGCCACTACGATAGCCAATCACTTCATAATTTAGTGAAGCATAGCCGGCTGATGCGCTTTTTAATTGATCATAAAAATTAACAATTACAAGTGATAAAGGCGCTTCGTATTTAAGTAGCACTCTGTCAGAAACATATACGGTTGAGATATAAATTGCTCTTATGGAATTTGCCAATTCCATAACTGGTCCAATATATTGTGCAGGCGTAATAATATCTAAATTCACCCAAGGTTCTTCATAATTTGTTTTTAAGCCTTCTTTATTTTCTTTATAGCTAACTTGCGGAGTAGTAACAATTAGATCGACTGCATATTCTCTTTCTAATCGTTCTTTGATAATTTCCATGTGTAATAAACCCAAAAATCCACAACGAAATCCAAAGCCAAAAGCTCGGGAATTTTCTGGTTCATACGATAAAGATGCATCATTGAGTTTAAGTTTGCCAAGTGCTTCTCGGAGTTTATTAATATTTCCATCTGATGGGTAGACACTTGCAAATACCATTGGTTTAACCTTTTTATAACCAGGCAATGGTTTGATATCTGCTGGTTGATTATTCGCAATAGTGATTGTATCTCCAACCTGACAATCTTCAATCTTTTTCAAATTTGTTACAAGATAGCCAATCTCGCCTGCTTCAAGAAAATTTTTTGCAGTTAATTTTGGTGCAAAAAAACCAAGTTCAAGAGCTTCATCAGTAACATTATTAGCCATAAAAGTAATTTGATCATTCTTACTGATTTTGCCATCAACGATTCTAATAAACGCAATCACTCCGCGATAAGTATCATAAACTGAGTCAAAAATTAATGCTCTAGTAACGTCTAAATTTTTTTTAGGAGGTCTAATTTTTGTTGCAATTACATCAAGAACTTTTTCCACTCCTTCGCCAGTTTTTGCAGATACTGCTAATATTTCTTCGGCAGGAATTGATAACAACGATTGAATTTCTTTGATTACTTCTTCTGTTTGTGCCGCAGGAAGATCTATTTTATTTATCACTGGAATTATATCAAGATGTTGTTCTTGGGCTTGGTGTAAAACTGCCATTGTTTGTGCTTGGATTCCTTGTGTGGCATCAACTAAAAGTATTGCACCTTCAACTGCTGCTAAAGAACGGGAAACTTCATAAGAAAAATCCACATGTCCAGGAGTATCAATAAGATTGTATGTATAATCTTTCCAGGTCATACGCACCGGTTGTAGTTTAATAGTAATACCACGTTCTTGCTCAAGTTCCATAGTGTCGAGGTACTGTCCATGCATTTTACGTATTTCAACAGTTTTCGTCATTTCCAAAAAACGATCGGCTAATGTTGATTTGCCATGATCTACATGTGCGATAATACAAAAATTTCTAATATTATTTTCATTCATATTTAATGAAGAATTATATCATAAAAACCTTAAAAAATACAGTTGTTTTCGATATACTAATAAATATATTATGATTAACAACAATCTGAATCAAGAAAGTAGCAATACTGATCAAACGAAAAATAGTAAAACTTTTTATATCATTTTAATTGTAGGAATTTTGGCAATTGTTGTTGCGGGATTTATTGTTGTCAATTTTTCTGCTTTATCTGCAAAATTTTCTTACGCTTTTTCTTCTAAAAATTCGCAAGTTTTTGAAAGCACTTTACCTGGAAGTAATATAAACTTAACGATCAATAAAAACAAAAATTTATTATTTCTTTCAAGCGCTTTTTCTTATCCGACTCCTGCTAAACCTGTTGCTACTGAAAGTGTGAATTCTACTTCGATAAATTCTCAATCTTCAGAAAACAATAACACGAATTCTAATAATCTATCGGCAAATATTGTCTTAAATAATATTTTAAATAACCAATTAATTATTCCGAATACAAATACACGAGTTCCAATTACTTGGGATTCACCAACTGACGAATCAAGTTTACTTGCTAATTTAAAAAATGGAGTCGTACATTATGCCGGAACTGCAAAGCCAGATGAGGCCATAAAAAACAATTCTGGAAACACATTTATTGCAGGACACTCCTCTTACTATAGTTGGGATGACGGTAGGTATAATTCGGTTTTTGCTAATTTGGACAATTTGCAAAATAACGACCAATTTGCGATTGGCTACGCGGATAAAGTTTATGTATATAAAGTGTTTGAAAAAGTTGTGGTAAATCCAAGCGATATTGGTGTTGTATCTCAACAGACAGACAAACCAATTGCATCTCTAATGACTTGCGTACCAGTTGGCACAAATTTGCAACGTTTAATTGTAAAAGGTGAGTTTATTGGTTATGCGCAATAAATTTTTGTAGGTTGGACTTCGTAAATACTTTATGATATCGTAAAAATATAATTATTATTATGTTTTGATAAACATACTCTATTAATTTTTTACAAGGAGGAATATGGATAAAAAGTCTTTTTGGCACCAGGATGTATTTGCCAATACAAAAAATAAAATTATTCTAGTTTGTTTGCTAGGTGTAGTTTTTATTGGTATTGCTATTTTATCCTGGATGTATCAAACAGGTAAATTAGGAATCAATGCTGATACGACATCGTATTATAAATTAGATACCGGTACTCGAGTATGTGATGGAAGTTATTTAGGAGTAAAATATAATGAAATTCAAAGGGTAACTATCACTCCATCTGGCGCTTCTGGTGGATATAATTTTCCAACACTTTCATGTTCTACTGATTCAACATTCACTACTGCCGGACAAGCTGCATGTAAAAAGATTTTCAATATTAGTGATTATGATTCTACCTATAGTGGCACATCTCGAGTTCTTAGTTATTTTTTCAAAGATGGCACAGGGTTCTCTTTTTCTAAATTAGCGCAAAAGATCTATATTCGTGGAATATATAAAGGCACCACTTCTGGCACTACTTATTATACCAATACAATTTATCTTACACCGTGTAGCTCTTCAACTGCCACTGCCACCACTACCGCTACTTCAACTGCTACTGCCACATCATGTAGCAACGAATGTACTC
>CAZFAN010000035.1:3426-7374 GCA_964516525.1 uncultured Candidatus Saccharibacteria bacterium
ATACTACTGCTACTGCAACAAGCACTTCGACAACCGCTTCTTGTACTTCTGGCGCCCTGCGTTGCAATGGTGACATTCCTCAAAAATGTTTTAGCGGTGAATGGGCAAATGCAAGTACTAGTTGTGCTTTAAGTGGGCAAACATGCCAAGATGGTGTATGTGTTGACACTACAACTTCTCCGACGCCTACGACAACTTCAACAACAAGTACAAGCATCCCGACTACTACTGTAACTGGTGCAACTACTACAGCCACTACGACAAGTACTGCCACAAAAACAGCTATAACTGTTTCTACAATTACTACATTAGTTTCAACCGGTGGATCATTGTGGATTAATATCCTTATTGCTTTAATTTTAACTGGTGGAGTTGCTTATTTTGTTTTTCGCAAGGAAATATTTAAAGAAAAATAATCATCATTAAGTCAAAGACTTTATACGCTAAACCTCGTTATTATAAACGGGGTTTAGTTGTAATTTTTTAAGTTTTTGATAATAATATAATTAATAGTTAAAAATAATATTTCTAAAATTATTGGAGGGAATATGTCCAACGATAATTCGTTTTGGCATCAAAAAGTCTTTGAAAGTACGCGTAGTAAAATTATTGCTTTAGTTATTATCGGATTGGTTTTGGTTTCTTTAGCCGTCTTAGTATGGGCTTATCAATCTGATAAATTTTCTTCATCTGCTGACACGGGAAGCTCAACTGTTATGAATATCTCAACAAGTTGTTCTGGTACAACTCAGACAGATAATATTACATGGTCTGCGTACTCAGGAGCGAAAACTTATTCTGTAAAAGTTTATAAAGATTCAGAATGGCAAAATATTAGTTCTTGTTATCATATAAGTTCAAAATCTTGTTCGTATACTCATTCGAGTTATGCTTATAACTATAGAGTGATTGCGCATACTTCATCGGCCAATGTCCTTTATGGCGAGAAAAGAGCTAGCCAAAACTGTACTGGTACTACCACTACCGCTACTTCAACTGCTACTGCCACATCATGTAGCAACGAATGTACTCCTGGTGATTCTAACTATCCTTTCAATATCAAATGTACTAGTGATAACCAATATTCAAGCTGTCAAAACGTAAATGGTTGTTACAAATGGACAGGAACTTATAGCTGTGGCACTGGATATGCTTGTAGTAATTCACAGGGTTGCTATAGTACAGCAACTGCGACACCTACCTATACTACTGCTACTGCAACAAGCACTTCGACAACCGCTTCTTGTACTTCTGGCGCGGTGCGTTGTAATGGAGATATTCCTCAAAAATGTTTTAGCGGTGAATGGGCAAATGCAAGTACTAGTTGTGCTCTAAGTGGCCAAACATGTTCCAATGGTTCATGTGTCGATAGCACAAGCACTGCTACTGCTACTTCTACTGCCGTAGTTACAACTCTTTCTGCGCCAACCAATGTCACTGCTACATTACAAAGTGACGGCACCTCAGTAATTATTAAGGGAGATAATAAGTATCCAACAGAAAGTTACAAGATTTACAATGCAGATACTAATGTTCTAATCGCTCAGACAGACGCAAGTAATTATATTACCAATGGGTATACTATTACAGGTTTAAAATGTGGTACAACATATAATTATTATGTTGTTGCTAGTGCGGATCTTTATAATGCTGGAATTGGTATAGCTTATCCACAGGCTGGATATAGTGATTCTGGCGCTTCGGCAACTGTTTCTGTAACAACTGCCGCTTGTTCGTCTGGCGATAGTAGTATTTCTTCAAAAACTCCAAGTAATTTTACTGCAGAGTCAGGTGATGGATATGTACAACTTAATTGGAGTGCTGTGGACGGTGCAACTGGATATGATATCTATAATTGCAGTGGAGCATTAATTACTACAACTAGCGATATATCTTATAAATTTACAGGATTAGACTGCGGTGGTACTTATTGCTACTATGTAAAGGCGCATGACGCTTCTGGCAATGAATCTCAATCATCTGCACAAGCTAGTGCAACTACCAGTGATTGTTCTGCGACAGAATCAGGTGATACAAGCAGTACAATTTCTTCTATATCCTCTTTAGTTTCAACTGGTGGCTCATTGTGGATTAATATTATAATTGCCCTTGCTGTTACTGGTTGTGTCGGTTACTTTATGTTTAGAAAAGAAATTTATAGATAGATATTGCTCCAAAGTCTAGAATAAAACACGACCCGTCGCGGGTCGTGTTTTTAATTGCAATAAGTTATAATTATATTAAGGAGGGGACCTTAATGCCTGATTTTTTTGATAATACAAATAATAATCAAACAGAAGATAAAACATTATTAGATCTTCATGAGCCTCATAGTATAGATATTGATAGTATCGTTGTTAATGATGAAAAAAATAATCAACAAATATCAAAACAAACTAATATTAAACAAGTTGAAAATCTATCAAATACTCAGACGCAAGTGCCTACTGCTGCCCAGTCAATATCGATATCTCATCAGAACAATTTAAATTCAACTATCTCACCTTCTAGCAATTTATCAAATAATAATATCCCAAATATTACCAGCAATCTTCAGTCGCAAACAATATCAGCTACGGTGCCATCCGATTCCGAAAAAATAGAAGAAAATACAAATAGTAAATTATGGTCAATTATTAAAATTATTCTTATTCTGGTAGGAATCTTTGTATTTATTTATGTATTTTTGAATTTCCCCGCACTAGCAAAAAGATTTAGCTATTTGTATCAAAAATCAACCGGAGCCAAACCTCAAGTTCAAACGATTGTTCCAGAAACTATTAATGAAAATTTATTATTTTTAGATACGGTTACAAATTATACTCCAGAAAATAAAGAAACAGACAATAAAACAAACAATATTCCATCTAAAAACGATTTGGGCTTAAGTGGCCTAGAAAACGATCAGCTTTGGATTCCAAAATTAGACGTCAGGGCACCAATTGTTTGGGACTCACCTGTAGATGAAGCTACAATGCTTAATAATCTTAAATATGGCGTAGTACACTACAAAGGAACCACTAAACCAGGTGAAGTTGCTGATGATGGCAAAGGAAATGTTTTTA
Source organism: uncultured Candidatus Saccharibacteria bacterium (assembly GCA_964516525.1). GTDB lineage: Bacteria > Patescibacteriota > UBA1384 > JAMDBS01 > CAYSHH01 > CAZFAN01. The sequence continues at coordinate 6,492 of CAZFAN010000035.1, forward strand.
TTTCTGGACATAGCTCATACTACTGGTGGGATGATGGTAAATATAAAACCATTTTTGCCAATCTTGATCAATTAAATGAAGGTGATGAAATTGCAATTGGATATGATGATATTGCTTACGTATATAAAGTTGTCGAAAAAAAAGAAGTCGATCCAAGTGATGTTAGTGTGTTAGCGCAAAATACCGACAAATCAACTTTATCATTGATGACTTGTGTACCAGTTGGTACCAATCTTCGTAGACTTATTGTTAGATCGGAATTGATTGCACGAGCGTCTGATCAACCAGATAAAGTGCAAGATAATTTAGACACAAACAATAGTTCATCTTCTCAAATAACCACATCAAGTTCGGCAACGCCTACACCTAGTTCATCTTCGGCTACAAACACGCAAACACCATCTGCAACATCGGCACCGTCCAATAATTCTTTCAATTTGCTACCTTGGATGTAAACAAAGATAAATTATATAATATTGAAATATAGAAAAATAAAAATCAAAATAAAAATTATTACAAATAATATTGCAATAATTGTTACACAAGAAAATCTACTAGATTCTAGTCTATTTTTATCCATTTCAGCGTAAAATTCTTCGCTTTCTACAAATCTTTTTTTAAGATTATTTCTTTCCATTTGGAGTGAGATATTTTTTGATTAATTGTATGACTTGTTGCTGTTCTTCACAACCGAATAATCTAGATATATAGGCATAAGTGATCACGCCAGCTATAGAAGCCAAAATTGTTTGAGTTAGTACACCCCAGAAACGATTCATGTCAACAAAATATGTAGAGCCATATTTTACAATTTGTGCCACTATGCCCATAACCAAAGTTGCTGCTAATACTTGAAAGATATATTTACCAATACCTTTGCTTT
>CAZFAN010000036.1:0-7303 GCA_964516525.1 uncultured Candidatus Saccharibacteria bacterium
AGCGCCTGTTTGCTTGCGTAGGTATGATAGGAACTTCAAGACCGGGACCTCCTTATGCATAATATTATTTAACTATATATCTTATTTAAGAATACCAAAATATATGGAGAGTAGAAAGAGTGGATAATTAATCAATCTTTTTCTTTATTTCACGAAATCCTGTGTATTTCCATAGTACTTCAGGAATTTTTACTGAGCCATCTGCTTGCTGATAATTTTCCAATAATGCAATCAATATTCTGGGTGAAGCCAAGGCCGTATTGTTAAGCGCATGTGCATAAAACTTTTTGCCATCACGAGTTTTATAGCGAATATTTAGACGACGAGTCTGCCAATCAGTAAGATGCGAATTTGAGTGAGTTTCGCTATAAGCATTGCGACCAGGCATCCAAGTCTCAATATCATACATCTTATATTTTCCTGCACCCATATCGCCAGTACAAATTTGTAATACTTGATATGGCAATTTCAAATCTTGCAATATATCTTCTGAATTTTGTCTTAGTTCTTCAAAAATTTTATCTGAAATCGCATGATCAGCCTGACAAATAACAACCTGTTCTATTTTCATAAATTCATGTAGTCGATACAATCCTTTGGTATCTTTACCATAGCTACCAATCTCCGAACGGTAGCATGGAGAAAAACCAAACATCTTAAGAGGTAACTCCTTTTCATCAAGTATTTCATTCATACGATATGCCAAAAGAGATGGCTCTGCAGTTCCTACCAAGTAAGTAGGATCTGTGATTTTGCTGCCATCTGCAAGTCTGCCAGGATTGGCAATCTGATAAATTTCTTCTTTGCCAAATGGAAAATGACCAGAACCAATCAAAGCTTCTTTGTGCACCAAAGTTGGAACAATCATTGGCATGAATCCCTTAGAAAGCATTTTTTCAAAAGCAAATTGCAATACTGCCATGTGTAATACTGCTAATTCATTTTTAAGATAATAACCGCGAAATCCCGAGACTTTTGTTCCACGTTCAAGATCAAACAAATCTAGATCACGACCCAAGGCAACATGATCTTTAATAGGAAAGTCAAACTTAGGTTTGTCGCCCCATGAAGCTATAACTTTATTTTCTTTATCACTTGCTCCAACCGGAGTATCAGTGGATGGAATATTTGGCAAATGTAAACTTAGTTCTAACAATTCTTCTGATATTTCTGCCAGTTGTGGCTCCAAATCATGAAGCATCTTTTTTATGGTTTGTGCTTCATCTTTTAGTGTCTGCACATCATGATCTGATTTTTTTTCAGATTGAAACAATTTAGCAATTTTATTGGCAGTATCAGTACGCTTGGCGCGAAGAGTGTCAATTTGCATCTGCAAAGCACGTTTTTTATCATCAAGTTGCAGGATACGATCAAGATCAACTTGCATGTTTTTTACCTTGGCTGCATTTTGTACTTCTTCCTTATGAGTACGAACAAATTTTATATCTAGCATATTGCTCCTATTTATTGTTATTTAGATAAAGTTTTAAACCTGTCGATAACAAATTGTTTATCAAGCACCGAAATGAACCAACCTGCTTTTGGACCAGAAGATTTGCCAAGCAATGCTAAATAAATTGCTTCAAAAGTTTCTTTAGGTTTAAGTTCAAGTTTCTTGCCTGATTCATAAATTTGATTATGAAGTGCTTCTGCTTCACACTCCTTTGAATCTAAAATATTAGCGACGTTTGCAAGCAATTGTTTTTGTTTATCAGTAAGATCAATTTGTGGTGTATCTTGTTGCACGCTAAATCTAACATTGTCAGGAGCATATTTTTCAAGCCATGTATTTGCTCTTGTTATTTGTTCTTGCAAGTCTTCATCATCAGAAGAAAAATGTTCTGTTCGTGATAAAATTCTTTTAATTTCATGAAAATTATTACATGATGCTTGAATTGCATTGATCAAATGACGAAATGGAATAAGTTTTTTTACTTTACCATTATGGGCAATCTGACAAACTTCATAAATTGCTTTTTCGCCATCAGATAAAATACCTTGCTCGTATTTTTCACCCATAGAAGTATATTCATCAACCAATTGCAACAAGCCTGTTCCCATATCAAAATAAAATGATTTGTCAAAACGCACTTTGGCAAACATGAAACGTAAAATTTCAGGTGGCACAACAGCTAAAAATTCATCTGCTGACACTACATTGCCAAGCGATGATGACATTTTTCCTTTAAATCCACGCAAATATACTAGATCATAAGTTATGCCAAATGGTGGCTCATGTTTGTATATATCCTTGCAAATTGCTACTCCAGTGTCGTAAGACCCACCAACTGTACCGTGTTCTTTACCATATGGCTCGACATCAACTGGAATTTTACTCCATCTTGCTGGCCAATCTACTCTCCAAGACAATTTGCCTTGGCCTTTTGCATAATCAGCCCAATCTTCATGTCCACAGCTACAATGATAAAATACCCTGTGATTAGCAATATCAATTTTAGTAACTTTGGCTTCGTCTATCTTGTGACAATTGGCACAAATTGGATTGTAGCAAGACCAATCATCTGGCATCTTGCGTCCTGAAACTTTTGCTAAAATATTTTTTATTTCATCTTGTTTTGTAAGTGCCGTTGCTACAAGATCAGTATAAAAACCTTCTTTGTACATCTTGGTTGCTGATAATTTTTCTGGATAAATACCCAATCTATCCAATACACGCAAAAATGGCGCTTCGAAGTGTTTAGCATAAGAATCATGACCGTCTTGTTCCGGATTAGGAATATCAGTCAAAGGATAACCAATGTATTTGGAAAACTCTTGTGGCAGAAAAGGATAAAGTTTACGCAATCTATCAATATCATCAGAAATAAATACAAATCTTACTTTTGCACCAAGTTTTTCTAATTCACGACGCACAAAATCAGCAGTCAGCACTTCGCGCATATTGCCAATATGAATTTTACCGGATGGAGAAATACCTGTCGCAATAGTAAGTTTTTTACCTTTTTTTTCAATAATTTTTTCCGCAAGTTCAGTTGCCCAAAATTTTTGCATATATTTATCCTTATTTTTATGTCTTTATCATACTAAAAAATTCCTCTTATCTCAAGAGAAATTTCTTAGTAATATAAATTAATATTTTTATAATTATTGAATTTTTGCGATTTTGCACACTTTTTCACCAGCTGGAATTTTGATTGTGATAGTTTCGCCAAGCTTTTTACCCATAATTGCTTGAGCAATTGGTGAATGTACGGAAATTTTACCAGAAAGTGGATCTGATTCGTTGTCCCCAACGATTTGATATGTTTCTAATTTGCCGTTGCAGTCAAGTTCTACTGTATGACCCACGCCAACAGTTGATTGAGCTGAACCACCATCTACGATTTCTGCTGATTTGAGCTGTTCTTCTAGCTCCATAATACGTCCTTCGATAAAAGATTGCTGTTCGCGTGCTTGTGAGTAATCAGCATTTTCTGACAGATCTCCAAGTTCTCGTGCGTTTTTAATACGTTCGATCACAGCTGGACGTTCAACTTTTTTTAAATTTTCTAATTCTTTATTTAATTTTTCGTATCCTGCTTTTGTTAAAATAATACTCATGTTTTTCTCCAATTTTACTGATGTAAATTAATAAAAACTGCCCCTTGTGAGCAATTTGAAATATTTAGTTTTTATAAAACTGTTATTTGATAATATTATTGATAAATGGATTATATAAAATTCGCAAAAAATGTCAATAGAATATTCTATTGATTTTTGTTTTATCTTAATAAATTTTTCTAAATATTGGCTGAAATTTTTTATAAAAAAATGGCGACACAATGTTTGTAATTTTTGCTAAATTATTGATAGCGTTTATTACACATTGTGTCGCCTACGACCCGCAAGGGATCAGTTGTTAAGGCACTCCGAGTGCCTTAACTTTTAAAATTATTTTTTCCGGAAAAAATTATTTTCTGGAGGCGTTAGCCTCCTTTTTTTTATCTTTTTTACCTTTTCTTACATCAGGAACATTGTTCCCGACTTTATTTTGACCATTTTCATATTCTGTGGCACTTTGCCAAGTGCCAAAAATGGTCATTCCGTTTAGGTCTCTTTGGGAAACCGAGCCTATCCGGTTCTCCCAAGCTGTAATTCCTAGCATTTATCCTCCGTTCCCTTTCTTTTGAATTTTTCGGTGTCCTTTTGGATCTACCGAATAAGAAAGGGGGCAATATTTGGTCAATGGTCGGTCGAATTATGTTCGACGTCCAGTCGCGACCTATAAATAAGTCTACAGTCTAGTCACGAACCTTTGTAAGGTTCTGCAATCTTAAGATCGTTTATCTGTGAAAAACAGACAGGCCATCTTAAATAGCCAGCAGTCAAATTTTGTATTTGCCCAAAATACAAGGTTTTTCATTCCTGACTGGCTGTCAGGCGGGGCAAACTTTTTGTGAAAGGTCATTTGATGGCAATATAATACCAGAGTTTATATCTTTTGTCAACCCATATCACCCTCAGCCATTTTTCATCATCCATTTTTGAGTTATTTTTTGGAACACTACCTAACTATCACACACCGGGTGTGTGATAATTAGGTAAGATTTAAAAATAATGTTTAATCTCAAAATTACTAAAAATCGGATAAAAAAAACGGGCTAATAGCCCGTCGCAATGAGTAGTCTGCCCCCAAAAATTTTTTGTTTTATAATTTTAATTATTTGAAAATCCCAGTTGATTAATCAACTGAGCTCTCAATGCTTGAAGTTTTTGCAACTCTCCACGGAGATGCCTTTTTCCTTCCCCAAGGACATTTCTGCTTGCAAAATGTCTTTCGACGTTTTTTATTTTCTTATTTACTCTCTCAAGTTTTTTGACCATTCTTTTTCTTTCTTCCTTTTCTTCTTTCGTTTCAGTTCTGTTGCAAATAAGATTCATTTGTCATCCTCCAATTATTAAAATTCAAAAATATACTAATTTGAATTTGAATCAAATTAGTACGTTATATTTTAAATGATTTTTGTAAATTGGTCAAGATATGATTAAAGATATGAAAAAGCGCCTTATAAAATAAGGCGCTTGTCCTGCCAAATCATTTTTTTAATTTGACAGGTTTTTTGTACTTTTCTTTTTTTGGCGTAATTATATTACCGACGACGGGATATAAACTCTCACCGCCAGCAATACGATAAAAAGTTGCTTCACATCGTCCATCTGAAGTGACGACGATTGCCTTAGCAACTTCTTTTATTTCCTTTTGCCAAAAAGGAATTTCTTCTCCATTCACTGCATCACCTCCTTTACAGATGAAAATAGTTTTGAAGATCCTTGAATGATTGCCTTAGATCAAGGCTATCATTTTTATAATCTTCACCGTGAAAAATAGCATGCACGCCATCAATAAATTTACAGGCGGCGCATTGTTTACAACGCACGCCTATGACTGATCGGTGCATGCTAAAATATAACCAAATTCCGTACGCCGTAGCCATATCATAATTTAAAAGCGTACGAATAAGATCATGCAAATCATCTTTGAGACCAGATAATTCTTCGCAAATGATTTGATGACTTTCTTTATTACATAATTCGATGGCACAATCCCTGCAGTAAGTTGCCTCGGCAGTATACCCTGCAAGATTTATGCCACATTTTATGCAATGTGATATAGGAGAATCTAATCGATTAATAATATCGTTTAGTTCTTCCTCTTGTTTTTTCAGGCTTGCCACCATAATCCGTCGTTAACCTCCATTGCATTTTTGCTGCAATTAATTGCTTTTTTTGTTTGTGTTTATTTTTATATTTTTTTGGTTTTCCATTATTTCTTGATATGAATTTTTTCCATGCCTTTGCTATCTTTTCAATAAGACCTGACATGTATTTCTCACCTCCATCATATTCTGATTATTAATAAAACAAAAATATACTAATTGCCATAATAAATTAGTACGGTATATTATATGTCTTTTTCTTATCTTGGTCAAGAAATCAGAGCAAAAATTTATTATTCAGTTTTTGGCTTATCGTTTTTATGTTCGAAATAATATTTTAAAATATCACGAGCCACCGGCTCAGCACTATCAAAACCATCACCACCTTTTTCCACCAAAACCGTGATAGCTATTTCCGGATTGTCATAAGGAGCATAAGCTGTAAACCAAGCATGAGTTTTTTTCAAATCATTGGCATCAAACTGTGCCGTACCTGTTTTTCCTGCAGCACTTACACCAATATCTTTGAGTAATCGGCAAGAACCGCTATCACTTTCAACACATTGTTTCATACCCTCTTGTACAGTACTAAGTACGTTATTGTCTGTTAAGCTTGTAGATATTTTTTCTGAAGAAAATTCCTTGATGGTTTTACCGTCTTTGTCTGTAACTTTATTGACCAAATGAGGTTTGTAGAGGGTTCCACCATTGGCAATAGCACTCGTGGCATTTAAAATTTGCAAGGGTGTCACAAGAAAATCACCTTGTCCGATTGCCATATGATAAGTGTCACCCAAGTACCAATCTTCATCTTTAGTCTCTTTTTTCCATGCAGGATCTGGTATGGTTCCACTTTCTTCACCAGATAGTTCAATACCTGTAGACTTGCCGAAACCAAAACGCTCGAGATATTTTTTCATCGTATCAACGCCAATACCTTTGATATCTTCCCAGCCACCACCTATGGCATAAAAGAAAACATTGCAACTTTCAGCAATAGCTTTTTTGATATCAACAATGCCATGATTTTTCCAGTCAGGAAAAGACCATTCGTCAATCTTAATTTCGCCTGGATCGTTGATAGTTGTGCTATCGCTAACTACCCCCGTATCAAGTCCTGCGGCGGCAATAACTGGCTTAATCACAGATCCTGACGGATAAACACCAGAAATAACGCGATTAAACATTGGCTGATTTTCATCATTGATAAGCTTTTCATATTCTTCATTGCTCATACCTTCAATAAATAAATTGTTGTCATAATAAGGAATACTCACCATGGCCATAATGCCTCCTGTCTGCGGATTGGAAACAACAACAACTCCGTGTTTAACATCTTTATCTTTCAATGAATTAATCATTGCTGACAATATTTCTGTTGCTTTTTTCTGCAAACCAAGATCAAGAGTACTGACGATATTATTGCCAACCTCTGGATCAACCGAATTTAATTCACGTTGCACTTTGCCTGTCGAATCCACTTCAACTTTCTTGCTACCTTTGGTTCCTCGCAAATATTCTTCATAAGCAAGTTCCAGCCCGTTTTGCCCAACAAGATCAGTCATGGAGTAGCTTCTATCATTTTTTAGTCTCTCTTCAGAAATTTTTCCAACATATCCCAAAACAAGACTTAGGCCTGTAGAAGT
>CAZFAN010000037.1:0-6947 GCA_964516525.1 uncultured Candidatus Saccharibacteria bacterium
CTAAATAATAATATCAAGAAAGTTAGTACGATAATTGATGCTGTACCTAAATCAGGCTGCAAAGCGACCATCAAAACTGGCACTATCATAATCAAAGATGCAATTAAAATATTCTTCCAAGTTAAATTCCCAATTTTATCGCATAAATAAGTTGATAAAACAATAACTAAAATTAATTTAAAAAATTCAGAAGGCTGAAAATCATAAAAACCTAGATCAATCCAACTAGTCGCTCCAAAAGTTGTCTTACCTAGAATAAATACCAAAATCAAAAGTACCATACCAATAATATACAGAATAGTTGAAGCACTTTTTAATTGCCTATAATCAATAAATGAAAAAACCACCATTGCAACTATTGCAATTACAAAAAATATTATTTGATTGTAAAACAATTGAATATTCGAGTAATAACTTAGGCTATATATAATTGCGATGCCTAGAATTGCCAAAATTACAGGCAAAATATAAAGTAGCCAGTCAATAAGCTTCAATTGCCTAAAATTAATTTTCATATTTTATTTAATAGCTAAGAACAATTGATTGTTATCTATATCTACATTTTTAGAATATTTTGCTTCTGCAACTTCTTCATTATAAATTTTTTTACAAATAGTATTTTTTACAATTTGAGTTTCGTATTTAACAAAAATTTCTTTAATTATAGGTGATTTTGTTTGCCAATATAAATTAATTTTATCAGCCGCTTTGTACCCTGCTTTTTTTCTGGCAAATTGAATTTGTCTAATAATCTCACGCAGTAATCCCTCTTCTTTCAAATCGTCAGTAATTTGTGTATTTAATAACACAACTATATTTCCTTCTTCTTTAGACAAATATTCTTTGCCTTTTTCAAGTTGTTGTGTAATATATGTTTTTTTCACATTTAATTCTTGACTAACAATGTCTAATAACTCATTATCAAAAGATTTAATACCAAAAATCTGTATCTCACTTAGCGGTTGTCTTACTTTAAGCTTCGCTTCTTTTCTTAACGCATGTGCGATTTCAACAATATTTCTTACCTTTGTCATTTTATCTAATGTCTCTTGATCAATTTCATTTGATTTTGGCCAGTCAGTCAAATGGATAGATGAATGCATCTGACTTGTTTTAAGATTTTGATATACTTCTTCACTAATATAAGGCATAAAAGGTGCAAATAAATATGCCATATTTAATAAAACATTATACATAGTAGAGTAAAATTCTTTATCTCTACGTTTACGTGTCAGACGCAAATACCAAGTTGATAGATCTTTGATAAATTCCTCCATGACACGCAAGGCAGCCGGCAATTCATATTCTTCTAAAGATTTTGTAGAAAAAGTTATTGTCTGATCTAATCGAGCGATAATCCATTTATCAAGCTCTTTATCAGATTTTATTAGATCTTTTGGTGTCCATTTATCCACATTCGCATATGTAATAAAAAAAGAATAAACATTCCAATATGGCAAGATTACTCTACGTACTGTATCAGCTACATGCTGTTCAGAAAAACGCACTGTGTTTCCAGTTGCAGCAGGAGAAGACAATAAGAACCAACGTAAAGCATCCGCTCCTTGTCGATTAAATATCGTTTCTGGTTCTTCATAATTACGCAATTTTTTCGAAAGCTTTTTGCCGTCACCAGCAACGATAATACCATTCACAATACAATTGTAAAAAGCTGGTTTGTCAAACAAAATTGTCGAAATTACATTGAGAGTATAAAACCATCCGCGAGTCTGATCAAGACCTTCTGCAATAAAATCTCCAGGAAAGTGTTTATCAATATCAATTTTTTCATTGAAAGGATAGTGATACTGCGCATATGGCATAGAACCAGATTCAAACCAGCAATCCAATACTTCTGTAACGCGTTTCATCTTGCCACCACAAGTGCACTCTAGTTCAACTTTATCAATAAAAGGACGATGCAAATCTAGTTCATCTACATTTTGACCTGAAAGTTTTTCTAATTCATGTCTACTACCCACACAAATATGTTTATTACATTTTTCACATTCCCAAATTGGCACTGGAGCTCCCCAATATCTATTTCTACTAACCGCCCAATCTCTAGCGTCTTCAAGCCATTTACCAAACCTTCCATTTTTAATATGTTCCGGTACCCAATGTATTTGTTGATTATTTTCAATTAATTTTTCTCTGATTTTACTAACTGATATAAACCATGAATCAATAGCATAATAGATCAAAGGACTATCGCATCGCCAACAAAAAGGATAAGTATGCTTCACTTGTTCTTCACGATATAGTATTTTTCTATCTTTTAAATCTTTAATTACATCTTTATCTGCATCTTTGACAAATTTTCCTATTCCTTCTTTAACACCATATTGTAATACCCCATTTTCATCAACAGTTCTTAAAATACCAATATTTTCTTTTTGTCCAAGTTTTAAATCATCTTCCCCAAAAGCAGGGGCAATGTGCACCAAACCGGTTCCATCTGTTGTCGTTATAAAATCAGCATTATAAACTTTATAAGAATTATTTTTAACATTTTTATCGGTAAATAATTCTTCAACATTATACAAAGGCTCATAACTAGTTCCAACCAATTCTTCTCCTTGAAATGTTGCTATAACCTTACCTTCCATTTTCAAGGACTGCACGCGCTCTGCTAATAATATCAATACTTCGCCATTACCACTTTCAAATGCACAATAAGTCAAATCGTTCGATACAGCTATTGCACTATTTGCTGATAAAGTCCATGGCGTTGTTGTCCAGACAAGCAATGATATTTTTTTACCATTGTCAATTATTGATTGTATTTTTTTATTAAGAGTATTAGTTATTAAAAATTTAATATAAATAGAAACATCAACAACATCTTTATAACCTAAATTTGTCTCAAAATTAGATAGCGGGGTACCACATCGTGGACAATAAGGCATACTCTTAAAACCTTTATATACCAAATCCTTACTCCAAATTTGATTAAATACCCACCAAATAGATTCTATATAGTCATTATCCATTGTTATATATCGTTCATCATCTCCCCATCTACCCATGCGATCAATTGTCGTACCCCACTCCGAAGTATAACGCAATACACTATCCCGACAAGCTTGATTAAATTTTTCAATACCCATTTTTTCGATATCAGGCTTACCGCTGATACCAAGCTCCTTTTCTATCAAGTTTTCAACTGGCAAACCATGACAGTCCCAACCAAATTTTCGCGGTACTTTATAACCCTGCATCGTTTTATAACGCACAACCGAATCTTTGATTGCCATAGCTAAAATATGTCCGTAATGAGGCAATCCTGTAGCAAAAGGTGGTCCATCATAAAAACGAAAAAGTTTATTATCTTTTCTATTTTCAATAGTTTTATGATAAATATTTTCTTTCTTCCATAATTGCAAAGTTTCTTCTTCAAGTTCTGGAAAATTTTGATGTGGATTTACTTCTTTGAACATATATAGCTCCGTTTAAAAATATGCCTTAATTATTATGTCGGTCCAATTCTTCATTAACAAGTTTATCAGCTTCTTTATTTTTCTCACGAGGAACATGAAAGAATTTCACATCAATCACAAGTGAACTAATAATATCTTTTATTTGCCAATATAAAGGTTTAAGACCTTCATTTTTTATCTTATAGTTCCCATTCATTTGTTCAACAATAAGTTTTGAATCTAAAAAAATATTTATTTTATTTAATGATTCTTGCTTATTATCTTTAATAATATTATAAATATATTGCAAAGCTCCAAGTACGCCTCGATATTCTGCTTGATTATTAGTTGTTATTTCCAAATATTGACTTCCATCAAACAATTTATTGTTTTCTTCATCATATGCCACAAAACCATAAGCTGCTGGTCCAGGATTACCTCTCGATCCCCCATCAGAAAAAATATTTACCATTTTTGGCAGTTGTTGATTTTTCATAATTAGTACTATTATACGCAATCTTACACCATGAAGCAAATAAAATTATTGTGTTACTTTTTCATCAAAACCTTTGTTATATGCTCTCGTTGATACTGTTGTCTCAATTGTTTGCGAAGAAGTTTCTACTTTTTTTGTACTACCTGAATTTGCAGCAAAATCAATTTCAATTTCTAAATATGATTGATTTTTCTCTACTGTATCGTCAATTCCCTGAAATTCTAAATTATCAACCGTAATATCTCCTGAATTTAATGGATAATCAATACTATATTCGTCTGAATAATAAATATTGTTGTCTTGTAAAAAATATTCAATCGTCTGGTTATTTTTTACAAGTGTAATACTTTTTCCGTCAGCACTAATAATAAAACTGTCAGCTAATCTTATGTCTCGAGCTATCGCTTCAATAATAAATCTTACATTTTGAGAAGCTTCAGTCAATGCAGTATTTTTACTTTGCAAACTTGAACTGAAACCGAAAGTAACAATAACAACTGTTATTACCACAACAAACATAGCTGTTGCAACCAATGTTTCAACTAGAGTAAAACCTAAAGATAAATTATTTTTATATCTCATATTACTCTGGTTTCCAATCAGTTAATAAAGTTGAAGCTTGAATTGTATTATCGTTATTATCATCACCGCCCCAAGTGATTTTTACAGTTACATTTCTAGCTTCATCACCTGAAATGGTTACACCGTCAGCAGCAGATGGTATATTATTTAATGGCTCAATATCATATGTTCGAATAAAATTTACATCGTTAATAGTAACAATCTCCTCCGTAACGCCATTATCCATACTATATCGATCATCACTATTTTTTAATAAAACGGATTGACTTCCTGTATTCATGTCATCAATTGTGCAACCATCTAAATAGTAGCACCATGCATTAACGTCTTCATCAATCCATGCTGTATCGCGAGCAGCCCTGGCAATTTCTAAACCTTCGCGAGCTAAGTTATATGCTTGGACTCTTTCACTAGAAGAAATATTTTTTTTAATCATTGAGCGAACCAACGTTACCGAGCCACCAACAATCATTATTATAATAATAGCTGATATTAATACTTCGATGATCCCAAAACCTAATTGTATTTTTTGTTTTTCCATATTTTTAATAAATTGTTACCTGTCCTGTCACAATATTAGTCTCAATACTTTTAGTTGTGTTTTTTAAACTATTATGAGAAATGACTAAAGGATTATTTCCTTCTATATTTTCAATTTTTCCTTGTTTTTCTATAGAAAAATAAATTTTTTCATCATTATCAAATTTAACATTTTCAGGTAAATTTCCAGTTTCTATTAGCGTCATCGATGAATTTTCTGCACCAATATCATTTGGCAAATAAGTTGACTCGCTAATTTTATATACATTTCCTCCGGTATCTGCACTAAAAACATAATATTTCGTTTCCTCTAATTTACTAATACCTGGAGCTAAAGCCAAATTTCTTGTTTCATATATTCCGGATTGAACAATTGCAGCTGCACGTGATAAATCATTTTTATTTTTAAAACTTCGAAAGTTTGGAACTGATATTACCAATAGCAATCCAACTATAGTAATCGTAACTAAAATCTCAATGAGCGTAAAACCATTTTTATGAAATATTTTTTTGTAAAAATATTTCATATTTATTTACCTACCACACGATAAAACAAACCATTATCCGTTTGATCACCACGATAAACTCCACTACCTAGATTAATATTATCACTAGACGGTTGTGAAGTTAGTCCACTAATTGTTATTGCACTATCTTTTGTATCTTCTAGTCGCGTATAAGTAGCAAACCATTTATCGCCAGAATTACAATTGTATGTCCATGTTGAGCCATCTTCCAGAGGATCTTTTGGAATAGTAGTTAAATACCCAGCAGAATTCAAACTTGCTGTAGCATTTGACCATGGACACGCAGGATATTTTTTATATTCCGCGTAATACATTTCAAAAGCAGCAGCAACATTTTCCATATCTGCTTTTCTCTTTGAATCACGAGCAGTTTTTTTGCTATTGCTATAATTAACACCAATAATTGTAGATAATACCGCGATTATTGAAATTACCACAAGCAATTCCACCAATGTAAAGCCTTTTTTATTTAACAGTATTTTATGTATCATATTTTTCATTTTTCCTCCTTAAATTTGCCTATCGTAAATACCATTGAACAATATTTTGGCCAAAGAATAACGCTATATAAAATCCAATTATCAAAAAGGGACCAAATGCCAATTCAGATTTCATTTTTTTTGCCTTAATTGCAAGTAGAAATACACCAACAACCGCACCTAATACAAAAGCAAAAAATAATCCCACTATGGCATTTTGCCAACCCAATATTAGACCCAAGAGTAAAGCTAGTTTAATATCGCCAATTCCCATACCTTTACCTTTTGTAACTAGTACAATAAATCCGATAAAACCAACTGCTACTACTGCGCCAGACAATGAATTAAAAATATTTAAATTGATACCTAGATTCAAACCAGGAATAAATGAACATAATCCAAAAAGTACCCAAAGGATAATAGCTGGCATCAATACTAAATCAGGAATTAGCATATGATACAAATCATAAACAAATATTACAACAAGAAAACAACTCATAACCATCATCAAACAACTATATGCACTTATACCAAATTGCCAATAAATAATTGCGAAAATAGCTGCTGTTGCAATCTCAACTAAGGGATATTGCCATGAAATTTGTGTTTTACATTTACGACAACGCCCAGTTAGAGCAATAAAAGAAAATAATGGAACTAAGTCATACCAAGTAATTTCCTCTTTGCAATGTGGACAATGAGATCTATGTGTAAAAATTGTTTTTATATCATCAAGACGATAAATCACACTATTCAAAAAAGAACCAAAAATTAATCCTAAACAAAATACTATCAATGTTATTCCTAAATTCATATGCCCTCTCAATTATATTCTTACTAATAAGGAGAAGTTTTCTCCTTATTAAGTAAAAAAATTATTGACAAGCAGCAGTCGTTGTAGTAT
>CAZFAN010000038.1:0-6840 GCA_964516525.1 uncultured Candidatus Saccharibacteria bacterium
TTCTAGCTCGGTTTCGGAAATAAATACTATGGATGAAATCATTAAAATGGTGGGAATCAACAAGGATGATAATCTTATTTACTTTATGTACAATAATTATTTGTATCAAATAAATCTTTAATGAAAAAACAGGCTTTTTATTAAGCCTGTTTGCGAAATATTAAGATTATTTTTCTGCATTTAATTCCACATTCACCAAGTTGCTACTGCAACCAGGTAAAGAGAACTTTGTCATTTTAATGCTTTTGTTTATTTTTTCAAAATAAACAAAATATTTGTCATGATCCTCTCTTTTCAGTTTAATTACAATTGTAGGATTTTTATTTTGAAAGAGATCTATGATCGTGTTGATCTCTTTATCTAATTTCTCTTGAGAAAAATGTGCACCTTCTACATAGGCATACATTTTTTTGACAATCTTTTTATTATTTTTTGTCGCTCTGCAGAATTTGATAATCAACTGATCATCAGGTTCATTGCTTTTTGAGTTGATAAAATTGTCAAAAGTGACGATTTTTAAAGAATCAATTATTCTTTTCCCAATGGTATTGTAAAAACCAACCCAGTTTTTTTGATTGGTAGAATGGTATTTTTGTTCTGTTTGTATTCGCAAAATTGTATATGCTTGATTGCCATTTAGATAACATAAATCAATCATATACGGGCAAAGTTTTATTTCTTCTTCAAAAACAAAATTATTACTTGGTCTTAAAATCAATAATAATTTTTTTTCTTTACTGTAATAATGACCAAGCTTATCATAGTCTTTGATATGGAGAGTGCAATTATTTACTAATATTTTTTTATATTCGTTAATAATATACCCTCCAATACGGTCACATAAATCTTTTTGATAACAGACAGGATCGACTCTGGTTCCTCCTGCTGGTAATCCTAAATCCACATCAAATGTTAACATATCTTCGAGCATAAATCCTGATTTGTTTTTGTTATATTTATAAATTTCACAGAAGCTCAAATTATTATCATTTTGATAAGAACGGTAAAAAACCGCTAGGATACTAATCTTATCATCATAATAATATCCCTGTTGTGAATACAGTCGACGATTGAAAACGATTTTGTTTTGACTATCCTTAATCGTTAAAAATCTTATAGAATTGACCATTGGGCCTTTAACAATATTTTTTGAAGTGATTTTAACTATAAAATCGTCCGCTAAAGTGTGTTGCAGTAACACCACAAATAATAGCCCCAGGAAAACTAAAAATTTTTTAAAGTTCGCCATTTTTTCTTCCCCACTTTCATTACAGTATTTTTAAGAATTTTGGTATAATAAATATATACGAAAATAACAGAATTTTCAAGGTTATAACCAATGAAAAAAATATACTATTTTATCATAGGAATTATTTTAATAATGATTGCTGTTGTTGTTTATTTGTATTACACAACAGGTATTACCATCACAATAACACCAGTAGATGCAAAAATTACTGTTGACGGTATCACTATAGGTGCTGGTCAGAAAATGATCGTCAAACCCGGTAATCATGAAATAAAAATTACCAAAGATGACTATATTACTTATGACAAACAAGTATCAGTAAATATTGGTGCCAATAAAACATTAAATATTTCACTGAGATTAGAGCCAGTTCCACAAAAAGCAGTAGATAGCCAAGCCGGTTTTTCTTCGTTGACTCAAGATCAAGTCTCAATTTATTATTTATCAAATGGCAATACAATGTATGCTATAGATAATATTGCTGCGCAAAAATTAACTACGCAAGCGATTTCTCCTGATTTTTTCTCGCAAGTGCAAAATATTATTTGGGCACCGAATCATGAAATAGCAGTTGTCAAAGAAAAAGATCAAACTTTTTTATATGATTTTAGTAGATATGATCTTATACATCAGGAGCTTACCCCTTATGAAAACGGCATCAAAGATTTAGTTTGGAGCTCTGATTCTCAAAATATTATGTACTATTATGCGCCAGCAAGTGGGGAAACTACACTTGTCAAAGCTTCGAAAACCAATACTAATCAAGAAATAATATATAATTTTAAAGATACAAAAATACGCAATCCGGAGATTGATTGGTCTCCTGATGCAAAAAGTGTATTATTGGTATCCCAAAACAAATTATATGTGTTGGATTTATATACGAAAAAACTTACAACACTGCCAATCGAAAAAGTGGTTAGTGCTAAGTTTACACCGGACAATCAGATACTATATCTGACAAATGATAGCTCTTATATTTGCGATATTGCCGGAGCAAACATTCAAAATTTAAATATTCAAACCAAGATCAATCAAATCGCCTTTTTTGATGCAAACACTATTATTTATAGTCAGACTGTAAATAATCAACCGCAAATTTATTTGTATGATCGCAATACTAATACAAAAACCCAGCTATCATACAATGAAAAATATACCATCAATCCAATAAATTTTATTATGACTCCAGATAAAAAATATTTGTATTTTGAAAGTAATAATTATATATATCGCGTAGCCGTTGACACAACTTTATACTAATAAAGTTTAAGGAGGAAAACTGACTAACGCCAATCAAAAATACGATGAAGATGTAAAAAAATTTGCTCAGGAAATTATCAATGAATTTGTGCAAAATCCGTCTATACTAAAGCAGCAAATCATCAAGGATTTCCTATCTTCTGGTATGCAAAATTCAGTTTATCCTCATTCTAAATAGGATTGCCAGTACCCAATGGCTATGAAGGAGATAAAAATTTTTTACGCGATGTTTACAAAGATAAAGATTTACGAAATGAGCTTGAGTCATCAGCAACTAATCAAGACAAGAAGCAATTAGAAAATCATTTTAATAATCTTGATAAAGCCAATAATAAAAAGATAGATGGTCTTCGTAATGCAGAAAAAAAACCTAGTGAAGAAGACAATAAATTTGCCCAAAATCAAGATGAAGAAAATAAGTCTTTAGAAAGTGAAAACGATAAAGATAATCTTGATAAGACCGATCAAGAATCTGAGGCAGAAACATCCGATGAAAACGGTTATGATAAAGAAAGTGATTCTTACGAAAAATCTCCTGAAGAAAAAATTCAACCCGAAAGTGGTGTCGCAGAAGAAACTGCTGAAGGGGCAAGTAAACTTGCTGGCGCAGGGGAAGTGGCAACAGGAGCAGGTAGTGCGGCTGCAGTAGGAGAGACGGCAGTCGCTGCTGGAGGAACAGCTGCAGTGGCAGAAGGCACGGCTGGTGCTGCGGCAGGTGCAGCTATTGCCAGTAGTTCTCCAATTATTATTCCTGTAATTATTGTTGGCATAATAATTATTATTATCGTAACAATTGCTGTTAGCGTAAATTTTTTGGGTAAAAATGATCATCGGGATATAAGCCAAACAGGAGATAGGGGTAACGTATCTTATGTCGTGAGCAACAATAGTCTTGAAAGTTTAAAAAAATTATTGAATGAAAACACGGATTCATTTATTGCAAAAATAGAAAAAATTAAGACTTATCAACAAGCACAATCAAAGCCCAATCAAGAAGCAATTGGATTATGCGATCAAATTGTTGCAAAAGCAAAAGAACTCAAAGATAAAAACAAAGAAATAAAATTACTTGATACCAATCCAAATTCTGCAGATAGAGAAAATGTCGCAAAACTAAAAGGTGAAGCAGAGAAACTTACAATTGAAATTATGGATTTATTGAAAAAATTATTAACACTTGTTAGAAATCCCGTGAGTGTAGCATTGCTTGAAGTTGGAACTTGTGAAAAAACAGCATCTTTTCGCAACAAACCATACAATATCAATGATTCTTGGTGCGCTGCATTTGTTGAATATGTGTATAAACAAGCAGGTTTATCTATTCCGGAAAAGGAATATCTTGCCCCAACTTTATATTGCAAAATGCAAAAAGATCCTTCTAAATATATTACTTTCGAAGCAGGCAAAGGCACTCCTCAGCCAGGAGATATAGTTTTTTTCGGTTGGGGAGATGTCAGTGGGGGATTTTGCAATGCAGAGATAGGTCATGTTGGTATAGTATACAAAGTTAATAGTGACAAAGAAATTACGACGATTGAAGGTAATACTTCAGTGGCTGGCTATTCGACAGATTGTGTCGGTATAAAGACAAGAAATATCAATACGACATATGGCGGATCAGGGGCAAGATATTTTGCTAGAGTAAAATAAAAAAGGGCTTAATAGCCCTTTGCAAACCAAGAAAAGTTTTTCAGTTTTTTAAAATAAATTTTTGTTGTTCCTTACTAAATATGTATTTATAAACTTTCTTTGATTCTTCAGAATTTCTGGCTTGCTCATTAATAATTTGCTTATTAATAGCATCATATTGATATGTGCAAAAATCCATGCTTTCTGCTGTATTATCCCAATCGCAAGAAAACAATATTTTATTTTTTCCACTAATAATATAATAATATATTTTTCTTGCGCCAGTCGTAAATACTTTGACAGAAAAGTCATCCACCGAATCATTATCAACGTCTTTGATCCGATTAATTTCATAACCTTTCTTTATTGTATTAATCATATTAGTACCCATTGATTTAATACAATAAAGTTTGGTCTTGATCTTAATTGCTTGATTGTTATTAACAAAATATATATCAAACCAAGCAAAAGTATTCGTATTATGTTTATAAGATGCAATTTCCTTTTTTTGGTCATTTGATAAATTTATTGCCTGCTTGAATTTTATCTCAGCTGGCATAACTGTTTGCCCAAGCGATAAAAAAAACAGAGCAATAACCACAAATTTTGTTAAAGAATTCATTCTTTCTTCCCCCTTAAAATTGATATCAATAGTTAAGCATAAAATATAACTTTTTTCAATATGTTTAGACAAAACATCAAACAAACAATTGCTAAAATTCTAATTGCTACGATTAGTTTATCTGGTATTTTGCCAAGTATAGCATCTGCCAATGATTACGAAATAAACCGCACAGAACCGGCGGGATATTTTAATTTGGAAGATTTAGAGAAGAATACAAACAGTCTTGCTTCATTAAATAATATTTATTCGACTGTTGTACAGCTCAATCAAAGCAATGGTTTTGATCAAAAACAATTGGAAAATCAGATTAAATTAGGAGATGTATTACTTGCTTCCAAAAATGCTACCACAGAAGATGATAGAAAGCTTTGGAATGATTATGTTGCCAATGATTATAAAGCAACAACAGCAGTCTATGAAGCAGCTGGAATAAATGAAGATGCTACTTCAAAGTATGATGTTCGCACTTTAGAATCAATACTTTATTTAGCAACACCAAAAATTAATGGTGGAGCAGGAAGAGAATTATTGACTATTCCTAATATCACAAAGGGCTACAATACTTATGCTGATAAAACAAATGCCAAAAGTAGCCCATTAAAAGAAGCAGATGCTTACAACTTTTCCGTAGATACAACAGAACAAATTGCCGATGATATCTCTGCACACGCCAGTGAGTGGGGTCAAGCTGTTGATGTTTCGGCAATAGACTATGTTAGAGGTACAGTCAAATTATATGATCGAACAACAGGTGATCTTATTGGAAAACAAAAATTAGCAAAAATTCCTATCCAAGTTGCTTGGCAAACAGAATACAAACCAGGTGCCAATAATTCAGCCGTCACTAACAGGTCTGATCTGACACAGTCTTTAGCTGATATGTTTAGGCAAACTGCGAATCTGTCTTTTTATAATTATTTGCAAAATCTTATTGCTGGTGGCAATGGCAATCTATCATATGAACTTCCAACTACAACTGCGTTAGAAGATGCAAACAATATCAATCAGATGACAACCAATGCAGGTTTAACCGTACTTTTAGACCAGTTAGAATTGCCCGCTTCTGATTATTATCTAGATTATGATCTTGATAAAACTTCAACCAAATTGGGCCAATACAATGTCTCTGAATTATCAGGAGAGGAATTACCTGCCAGTGGTCTTGTTGGCGATAATTATTCTGATCTAAAAATTAATCTTGGGAAAGAATGGATTGGTAGTACTTTAGGTTTGCCTGACAATACTTTAGAAAATACAGATTCTAAAACTTTAATAAAATTATTAGGACAACGAACTTTAGAAGAAAAATTCAATCTTAAAGAACATGCTTTGGACAATCTTACAACCGATCACGCCTCATTGTCTATCGGACAAGGTATTATTGAAAAAAGTCTAAATCTTGTTTCCGGAGCATTTAATAAAAATACCATTGACCAAATCAAACAAACTATTGGAGTTGAAAAAGCTAATTATTTATTTTCTAATCCAACACTTATAGACCAAACTCTTGATTTGTCATCTGGAAAAACTCAAGAATTATTAAATAGTAAAATTTCTCCTACCGATTATGCAACTTTAGTTGGAGACAATGCCATTAGTCAATTTAAAAATGCCTTTTCTGTTACTGATTTGTGGGACTCTGTGGCTGGTGTATCTTTGGGAAATATCGAAAATCAAGAATTTGGTAGCAATGCAGATAAACAATTAGAATGGTATACCAATAATTATAATTTTAAAGATGCAAATATTACTGATGAACAAACAAATCAGTCAATAAAAGCCGTAGATTATTTTAAAAAATATTATTCTACAAAATACGCTAGCAATGAAGCGTTGTTATCAAGTTGGCTGTCTCGTTATGCTTCAAAGAAAAATAACAATTTAGTTCAAAGATTTTTTTCAGGCGATAAAGATGTTTTTTATGAAATGGGACTAAGAGTTCTTGCTCGCTCGATGTCATTTGATGAATCAATGTGGAGTTATTATTATAGTTATTTTGCACAAGAATCAGACAATAACATTACTACTATCGCAGACATCAAAGAAATAAATTTGCCATCGCAGTCCAACGTTC
>CAZFAN010000039.1:0-6773 GCA_964516525.1 uncultured Candidatus Saccharibacteria bacterium
CCGAAATAACGTCGGTATGTAGTTTTTTTGCCAATCTAATAGCGCAATCACTTTTCCCGGAAGCAGTTGGGCCGATTACGGCAATAAGTTTATTTTTTACTGATTTCATAAATAATTTTAGCTAATTTGTTTGGATCATGATAAAGTGGCTCAGAAGCATTGATAATATTATTAGCGACAATCTTGCATCCGGAAATTGTTGTTTTATCTGTAGTAATATTATTAATTTCTCCGAGTTTGTGTTGTTTGGCACTTTTAGAAATTATTTTATTATTAACCACACAATAATTTGCAATATTTTTGTGTGAATAATTTTGCAACAATCTAATATGATCATCTACCGTAAAATTTTGTGTTTCTCCACGCTCAGTAGATACATTGCAAATATAAATTTTTTTAGCTTTTTTATTAGCAATAATTGCGGTGGTTATATCCTTAATTAGAAGGTTAGGAATAATACTTGTATAAAAACTGCCTGGTCCTATCACAATTAGGTCCGCTTCTTTGATTGCCATAATCGCATCAGGATTGGCTTGTACTTTATCTGGGGTAAGCCAAACTTTTTCAATCTTATTGGCCATACCAGATAAAAATAATTTTCTTTCCCCTGTGATGGTTTTGCCATTGGATAGGGTGCCGGCTAATTGGATATCATCCAAGGTCGATGGCATAACTTTACCAGAAGTTGCTAGTATTTTATTTGCTTCATTGATAGCCTTGCTAAAAGAACCTGTGATTTTCTCTAGAGCAAGAATTAATAAATTTCCTAAGCTATGTCCGGCCAGCCCTTTACTGCGATGAAACCGATAATTAAATAATTCCGCTAAAAGACCGGAATCTTGTGATAAGGCAATCAAGCATTTGCGAATATCTCCTGGTGGCAATGTTTTAAAATCTTTTCTAAGTCTGCCAGAAGACAAGCCGTCATCAGTCATGGCGACAATAGCAGAAATATTCCAAGGATATTTCTTTGCCCCAGTTAAAAGGTTTGAAAGTCCTGTCCCGCCTCCGAGGAAAACAATATTAGGATTTTTGCTCATCTTGTGATTTGTCTTTGATAATTTTTTCTAGATTGAATATAGATTTTCCAGATACTTTATAATTTTTATGATAACGATCTTTGGCCTTGATATGATCTTCTAAATTGTCATATTCCGTATACTTATCATCGGTTTTTTTCATTGATGTTCCCCTTCTGCGTTCATCATAACATTTTTAGTATTTTTTTCAATAAAAAAAACCGGGCAATAAATGCCCGGAATGGTAAATATTTATAAAATAATCTCTTTAAAATTGTACCCATTTTCGGTAGGATAGCCGAAGTAGGCTTCGAAATGTATGATTTTTTCCAAGAAATCGTACATTTCAAAAAATTTTTGCGTATTTTTTAGATCGTCAAGAATTTTTATGTTCAACAAATCAAGAGGAATATTTTTATAATTCTCTTTATAGTACCCACAATTCTCATGGCCAACTACGATCAGCCTCGCCCAATCGTTCAATGACGACAGAATTTTAATATCATTTACAACAGACGACCGAGACGAGTCATTAAGAAATGGGGCAATTCCTCCAGCATATGCCCTAATAGTCACATGATTATGACCAACAATTTTTTCTTTGACGACTTTTTCAAAAAATGGAAAACGAGTATCGCCACATATTATAGCGATCGCGTCATGTCTTACCTCATTTTTTGCGTAAGTAGTGCTAATGGTTCTTCCTGTTCCAATCAGTAATGGCATACTTTCCTCCTCAAATTTTAAAAAAATCAAAAATCTACGTCAAAACGTAGATTATGATAGTAACAAATAATTATAGATTTTTCAAGTATAAAAAAATAATTATTTTTAAGACATTTATCTTTTGTGGCGTAAAAATGACGTTTCGCAAGATTCTCTTCGTAGTTTTAGTATTTCCTCCAACGGGAAAACAGTTGTTTTCCCGACCTCTTTCATGTTCAAGCCCTCCTCATCAAAAAACATAAAATCCCATCTTGTAAGATGGGATTTTATGTTTGGTGCCGGGGAGAGGACTTGAACCTCCACAGCCTTGCGGCCGCTAGCTCCTAAGGCTAGTGCGTCTACCATTTCGCCACCCCGGCATATATTAAATTTTTATTTTTTAAATATTTTCTTCTAAACTCGATATATTAATCTTCGATTGTTATCTGTGCGGAAATTTTAGCAAAGATTGCTGGGCCAATACCTTTAACGTTCTGTATGTCTTCGATAGCTTTGAATAAACCATTTTGATCACGATATTCGATGATATCTTGTGCTTTGGCTTGACCTATACCAGATAAGACATCTAACTCTTCCAACGAAGCAGTATTGATGTTTATCTTATCAGTTATCTCATCTTCTTGCACTACCTCATCAGTAGTTGATACATTTTTATCTTCTGACGCTGTTGTTTCCGGATTGGAATTAGTAACAATAAATTCTTGTTGACTAGAATTTTTAATTTGCGTTTCCAGATCAGAAATTTTTGCGGCCATGACTGCAAGCTGTTCTTGCTCGTTTGCATTATTGCGATTATTTAAAATCAGAAATATTCCGCAACTAATGATAATAAAAACAAAGAATAAAATAATTGGATATTGGTATTTAACAAGAAAATTATTTTTCTTTTCTTTCATCGTTTGGCTTAATCATGTCTAATATTGTCAAATATTTCTCTGAGCCATCAGCAATGATTTTTTGCGCAAAACTCTTAGCCTTTGCAAGAGTAATTGTATCAGTTAAGCGAGCAACTTTCAAGCCGGTAAATCCTGATTGACGCAAACCAATAATTTCCCCAGGTCCTCGTATGCCTAAATCTATTTCTGCCAGCTTAAATCCATCATTATTACTCTCTAGGGCATGCAAACGATTGTCAATCTTTTCGTTATTGTTATTCGCAAATAAAAAACAAAATGATTGATGCGCTCCTCTACCAACACGTCCACGAAATTGATGCAATTGCGCTAGTCCAAATCTATCTGCACCCTCTATCATCATAATGTTTGCATTGGGTATGTCTACCCCAACTTCTATAACAGAAGTTGAGACTAAGATGTTTATATGATTTTGCACAAATTCAGTCATAATTCTTTTCTTGTCATATGAAGACATTTTTCCATGCAACATTGCTATTTTTAAATCAGGAAAAATATTTTTTCGTAAATTTTCATATTCTTTTTTTACTGATTTTTTCTCTATGTCGAATAACTCTTCTTGTTGAGGATCTTTCTTATTCTCCTCGATCAATGGACAGACCACAAAGCATTGTCTACCTGCTTGAATGTGAGCATGAATAAACTCATAAGCCTTTTGTCTATTGTTTGATGTAACAACCTTAGTAATAATTGTCTTTCTTCCTTTGGGTAATTCACTAATAACTGATATATCAAAATCAGCATATATTGCTGTGGCCAATGTACGAGGAATTGGCGTTGCAGTCATGGCTAGATAATGCGGAACCATGGAATGATTTTTCAATAATAATTTTCCTCTTTGCACGACACCAAAGCGATGTTCTTCATCCACTACTACTAATCCAATCTTTCGAAAATTAATATTATCCTGTAATAACGCATGTGTTCCTATGACAATATCTGCATCTAATATTTTTTCTTTATTTTTTTTATTGTTATCATCTTGTGAATGATGATAATATGCTTGTTGTTTGGCCGTAAGTAAGCCGATGGAAATATCATCTTTAGCAAAAAATTTAGTAATAGTTTGATAATGCTGTGTAGCAAGAATTTCAGTTGGAGCGAGCCAAACAGCCTGATAATGATTTTTAGCAACAACTATACTAGCAATAGCAGCTACAACTGTTTTTCCAGAACCGACATCACCGTTTAACAATCTTGTCATTGGAAATTTATTTGATAAATCATCTATAATTTCATCCAATGCTTGCATCTGCCCAGCAGTTAATGTAAAAGGCAAGTTTGACAAAATATTTGATAACATCTTTTTATCATAAGAAATATCTGGTGCTGGGAATGATTGAAATCTGTGTTTACGAAGCTGAAGCTTCAAAGATAGAAAAAACAATTCATCAAAAGCTAAACGATGGCGGGCAGATGCAAGAAATTCTTTATTATCAGGGAAATGTGCCTGTGAAATTGCTCGGAATAAGGAAAATAAATTTAAATCATTGCATTGCTTTTCTGTCAGCCAATCATCTATTTGCACACGTGGTAAAACTTGAGAAATAATTTTTGCTAAATATTTAGAATTTATGCCTTCTGTTTCATGATAAACAGGCAAGATTAATGGCTTTTTTTGATATTCCGGAGCATTGAGAGTTTTTTCTCTAATTGAAAAATCAAAACCTATTTTTCCTGCAAAATACCATGTTGAATTGATTGGTAAATTTTTAGCAATATAAGTTTGATTGAACCAAACAGCTTTAATTTTATCACCTGCTTCATCAAGCAAAGTTGCTTTAACCAATGACATTTTTCTATTGCGAGTACGATTTGTAGATATATCAATAATACTTGCTCGTATAATTACATCATCGCCAATACGACAAGATTTAATCGGAATAGTATTACTAAAATCACGATAGGCACGAGGAAAATATTTCATAAGATCGTCAATCGTTTGAATACCTAATTTATTTAATAATTCGTGTCTTCTTGGGCCGACCCCTGGTATAATTTTTATGCTTTTTTCTAACATCATAAATACAGTATACAATATTTTTACAAACTAAAAATCCGCCATGCGGCGGACTTTTAATAAAATTTAAAACAAATAGTTATTGAGTAGCTTGAACTTGTGGAAGAGCACTAGTAGTTGCAGCAGTATTGGTAGTTGTTGCACCTTCAGTTTGATATTTCTTTATTGCTTGTGCAACTTTTCCTTCATCTTTTAAGTTTTCAATAAATAAAATTTGATCAGTGTTGATATACATCTTATCTTCTGGTGAATGGATTTCATTGCCAAGCTTGATAAGAGTTAATTTATTGTTACTTGTAGTTTCATCTGTTTTTGGTTGAACTTGTTCAACTTGTAAATAATAAATATCATCCAAAGTAGCTGTTTTGTTGCCAGTCATATTAAGTTTGCCGAAATATACTTGGCCATTAGATAAAAACACTGCCTGATACTTATTTTTTTCAATACCGCTACCTGCATTTTTCCACAAACCAAAACCTTTTGTCATATAAAGTGCGCAAGCAATTACAGCTATTATAAGAACAATATATAATATTCCTTTGGCTGTTTTATTCACGTAAGCCTCCTTATTGTCCGAGATTAACTTTAAATAGCGGCGCGGGCACCGCGACTCGGTCAAATATTATAATTATTGTCCCGCAAATTATTATATATTTATAATATGATTTAATTTTTATAATGTCAAACTGTGTTTATCCACCGCTATTTAGCGTTTTTTAAAGCCCAGCGAATTTTGTCCTCTATGGTCAAAATATCCTTTGGCAAACTTGATAATATCTTATTAATTTCTGGTTTTTTAAAACCAAGAGACATGAGTGCGTCTTCTGTTTGAGTATCGTTTGCATGAAGACTATTTGTTTTTTCTAATTGTAAAAAATCAATTTTTCCTTTAAGCTCAAGAATAATTTTTGATGCTAGTTTTTTACCAATACCTTTAATCTTTTCAAATGCCCTAACATCGCTTGTCTCTATTGCTGTTTCAATTGCTTTTTTATCCAAAGATGACAAAACAGCAATTGCCATTTTTGGCCCTAAGCCAGAAACAGAGATTAGAACCTCAAATATCTCCAATTGATCAACTGTTTTGAAACCATACAAATCATCTTTTTCTTCAGAAATATGTTCATGCAAAAAAAGACTAATATCTGTATCGGCGGGGAAATGCTCTGTTGGCACTATAAAAATCTTATACCCAACATGTCCTGCTAAAACGATGATATAATTTGTTTTTTTATAAATAATATTGCCTTGAATATATGAAATCATATTTATTTATTTAATATCTTGTCATAAACTTTTATGTAGCCATCAATCATTTTATCAAGACTAAAATTTTCTTCAACTTTTTTACGACATAAATTACGATCAATCTTCTTTATTTGTCTTACAGCAGCAATAGCCTCTTGCTCATTTTTTACTAGAAATCCATCTTTTTTATCAGTAATAATTTCCGGCATAGATCCTCTATTGATCGCGATTACTGGTACCCCAGAAGCCATTGCTTCTGTCACTGTCAGACCAAAAGGTTCATCAAAATTTATCATGTGTAAACTGGCAATAGCACCAGCAAATACTTTTCGACGACCGGATGGACTAATTGGACCCAACCATGTAATAAATTTGTTATCAATATGCGGTTTAACATATTTGGTAAAATATTCTTGCTCTTCTGGCGGAACTTGACCAGCCATAACAAGAGGAATATTTACTGCCTTAGCAACCTTGATAGCCCTATCAGTGCCCTTATCGTGAGAGATACGACCAATAAACAATAAATATGTCCTTTGCGTATTTTTGTTGTATTGAAAATCTTTTAAGTTGATACCATTGTATACAGTAGAAATATAATCTAATTCTTTTGCTCTATTAGCGTTTGATATTGATACGTAACTTACTTTTTTATTGTATTGTTTATAAATATCAATATATTGCTGATTATGAAAACCGTTTATTGTGGTTACCATCGGCGTTTTAATGAGATTTGCAAAAATTAAAGGATAATAATCAAATTGATTATGTATAATATCAAATTTATCTGCATGCTCGAAAACATTCGCTAAATGTAAAAATTTATATACTTCGGAATCTAAATTA